>JAEUIB010000019.1 GCA_016795255.1 Planctomycetota bacterium | reverse complement strand
GAAGGGCTGTCGACGCGGCCGATCTTCGCGGACTTCGATCGCGACGGCGCCGACGACCTCGTGCTCTGCACCGTGAAGGCCGACGCGCTCAGCAAGCTGAAAGAGCAGATCCTCGATCAAGCCGACGTCACCCTGCTCGTGTTCCCGTTCGATCGGGACGAGCGGCGGTTCGCGAGCGAGCCGATCGCATCGGAATCGTTGGTGATGCCGACGTCGGCGCTGCTCGACTTCGGCGCGGCCGCGTACGTCATGTTCACCGCGGACTACGACGCCGACGGTCGCCCCGACTTCGCGTCGTACGACGCACGCTCGAAGCGATTGACGATCCGGCGCGGCATCTCGAAGAGCGGCTTGTTCTCGTCGACGCCGATCGCGTTCGACGACGATCCGTTCTTCGAAGCGACGATCGAACTTCCCGGGCCGTTCGACGGCGTCGACACCGACGGCGACGGGACGCCGGAGATCGTCTCGTGCGGCGGATCGCGGGCGTTGATCGTCGAGGTGAAGTCGTGAGCCTGCTCGCGGCCGTCGCTCTCGCGCTCGTCGGTGCGCAGGCTCCGACCCACGTCGTACTGAAGCCCGCCGGTGCCGTGGGATTCTGGTTGTCCGACGATTTGGACGGCGACGGTCGGGGCGACTTGGTCGGCATCGGGGGCCGTGAGGTCTCGGTGTTCCTGTTCGGCGAGGGCGGCTTTCCCGAGCAACCGACGCGGTCGTTCGAACTGCCCGCCGACACCGTGTTCGTCGACCTCGGCGATGCGGACGGCGATCGTGCGCGTGAGCTGTGCATCCTGACGCCTCGCGGCGCGCTGGCCGCTCGGGTGGACGGAGCGGACGCGCCGGCGTGGACGCCGATGCTCGCGCAAGCGACCGAAGCGCCCGCCGTGTTCGCCGTCGCACCCTCGGACATCGCGTGGAACGACATCCTGCGCGACGTCGACGGCGTCGGCTTCGAGGACGTGGTGCTGCCGTGCGCCGACGGCTACCGCGTGTTCCTGCGCGGGTCCGACGCGACGACGTTCACGCGGTCCGGCGTCGTCCCGATCCGTCCGTCCGGCAGCTTCGATCTCGGCGACTCCAACGATCTCGGAGCGCTCGAGCAGACGATCGACTTGCCCCGGATCTTCATCGGCGACGTGGCCGGCGACCGCAAGCCCGAGCTGCTGACGTTCGACGGGGCCTCCGTCCGCGGCTACTCGCGACCCGACGGCGACGCCGCGTGGCCGGAGAGTTTCTCCCGCGTGCTCTACAGCGGCGACGCTTCGTTGCCGGAGCGCATCTTCTCCGCACGCAACGTCAGGATCGAAGCGCTCGACGGCGACGCACGCTCGACGCTCGTCGTGGTGCGTTCGCTGGACGGTGAGATCGACTTCTTCTCGAGCAGCGACGACGGCGCGCTGGACGTCAAGAAGACGCTGCGCCTCGACGGCTGGATCCTGCCGCCGAAATTGATCGACCTCGACGGCGATCGCCGCATCGACCTGCTGGCGCCGACGGTCGCGCGCATCGGCGCGCTGCAGCTCGTCAAGGTGTTCACGACGCGGTCGTTCTCGATGCGGTACTCGATCTTCAAGCACCGCGACGAGGTGCGCTACGCGCGGACGCCCGACGAAGTGCGCGACATCGAGTTCCCGCTGCGCTACGAAACCGGCGATCGCGGCGTGCGCGTCGAGAACCAGATGGTCTACACGTTCGACGGCGACTTCACCGGCGACGGCGTGAAGGACTTCGTCGTGAAGGCGTCGGAGACGGCGCTCGCGATCCACGCCGGCGGAGCCGAAGCGTCGTTCGCGGCCAAGCCCGCGTTCGCGCTGCCCGTGCCCGACATGAAGCCGTACTTCTCGGTGTCGCCGAATCCGTACGACTTCGATCGCGACGGCCGCAGCGACCTTCTCCTTCACTACCGCGCGCAGAGCGGCGGCGCCGACCAGACCGTCGTCGTCATGAACCGGGAGTGAGCGATCGGCGAACGACCGGCGAACGACCGGCGAGCGGAGGACGGTGAGTGGTCTCGCGCGACGCGCCGCCGCAGGTCGTCCTCGCGCGCGGAGCGCGAGTTCCCGCTACATTCGCGCCATGACGGAGACCGACCAGCGCAAAGTCTCGCTGCAACGCGAAATCGAATGGCTCGAGAAGTGCCTGAAGAGCCTCGACGGCGAGAAGAAGTTCGTGCCGTGGTTGGCGGTGCTGTACGTGCTGGTCGTCCCGGGCGCCATGTGGAAAGGCGTGCTCGGCGTCATCGTCGTGTTGTTCGCGACGACCGTGATCCTCGGCACCGCGATGTACATCCAGGCCGGCCATCGCTCCGAGTACCTGGAGCGGCTCGAGGAAACGAAGAAGGCGCTCGCCGAGCTCGAGCGCGTGCCGTACGTCCCGCGCTGATCCGCGAACCGTCCCGGCCTCCGGACCGCCGTCGCACTGATTCCCTGAACGTGGCCTGATTTGCCATCGGTCATCACCTGCGGTGATCGGTCCGATGACGAAGATCGGTTGGCGCAACCGCGTCGAACAGACGATTCTCCCCCCGTCGAACCAACCCAGCGCGCAGCGGGCAGCGGCGGTCGCCGCGACGCTTCGCCCAAGACGAAGGAGAGTCGCGATGTTGACCGTAGGCGATCGTTTCCCCGAGTTCCGTCTGACCGGCGTCGTCAGCAACGACAAGGACACCGCGTTCACGCCGATCGAGCGCTCGACGTACGCCGGCAAATGGCTGCTCGTGTTCTTCTGGCCGAAGGACTTCACGTTCGTCTGTCCGACCGAGATCAAAGAGTTCGGCGCCGCCGCGAAGGACTTCGCCGACCGCGACACGCAAGTGCTCGGCGCGTCGATCGACAGCGAGTTCGTCCACCTCGCGTGGCGGCAGAACCACGCCGACTTGAAGGATCTGCCGATCCCGATGCTGTCGGACCTGAAGCGTGAGTTGTCGACCGCGCTCGGCGTGCTCGACAAGAACGAAGGCGTGCCGCTGCGCGCGACGTTCCTCGTCGATCCCGACGGGATCATCCGCTTCGCGTCGGTGAACGACCTCAAGGTCGGTCGCAATCCGAAGGAAGTGCTGCGCGTGCTCGACGCGCTGCAGACGGACGAACTGTGCCCCTGCAACTGGACCAAGGGCCAGCCGACGCTCGGTTGAGCGGAAGGAGGACGACCATGACTCTGACCATGCTCAAGGATTCCCTGCCCGACTACGCGAAGGACCTGAAGCTGAACGTCGGCGCGCTCGACACGATCGAGTCGCTCGACAAGAAACAGGTGTTCGGCATCGCGCTCGCCTCCGCGTACGCGACGCGCCACCCGCAGGTCATCCGCGCCGCACGCGACAGCGCCGCCGCGCACGTCGACGACGCGACGGCGCGCGCGGCGAAGATCGCCGCGTCGGTGATGGCGATGAACAACGTCTACTACCGCTTCGCGCATCTCGTGTCGGACAAGGAGTACGCGAAGATGCCGGCGCGCTTGCGCATGTCGGCGATCGCGAACCCGGGCATCGAGAAGCGCGACTTCGAGCTGTTCGCGCTCGCGGTCTCCGCGATCAACGGCTGCGGGATGTGCATGGACTCGCACGAGAAGGTGCTGGTCCAAGCCGGTCTGACGCGAACGCAAGTCCAGGACGCGATCCGCATCGCCGCGATCGTCAGCGCGCTCGCGGGCACGCTGGCGATCGAAGAAACGGTCTGAACGTACGACGACGAGGCGCTCGCGCGGTCACGCACTCGATGGCGACCGCGCGGGCGCGTTTCGTCCGATCGACGTCACGAGGATCCCGACGATCGCGTCGGCGGCGACGAACAGTTCGAACTGCTCTCGACCCGCGACGGCGCGCGAGATTCCCGCACCGATCAACGCGAGCACGAAGATCGCTCGCGCGTGACGGATGCGTCCCGACCAGTGCGACACCAGCAGGATCAACGTCGGCGCCAGCGACGCCCAGTGCAGCGTTCCGATCGCGACGGGCACAGGAGTCGCGAACGACTGGAACACGCGCCACGGATCGTGTGTGCCGCTCCACGGCTCGGTCTCGCCGGACCACACCGCGAGTCCACCCGCGAGCACGCACGCGACGAATGCGACGAGCCCGACCCCCGCCGCGCGACGCGCGCCGGCGTGGCGATCCGAGCCGTCCTCGTTCACAGCTTGCGCAGCCAGATGTTCCGGAAGCGGATCGGGTTGCCGTGATCCTGCAGGCCGAGCGGCAGTTCCGCCGGATGCGCCGCGTAGCCCGCGACCTTCTTGTGCGCCGTCGCGCCGAGCAGCTCGCGCGCGTGATGCACGAGCACGCCGTTGTGGAACACCGTCACGCGCGCGGGGCGCGTGAGCTCGTCGCCGTCGAAGCGCGGTGCCTCGAACACGATGTCGTACGTCTGCCACTCGCCGGGCTTCTTGCTGACGTTGACGGCCGGCGGTGTCTGGCCGTACAGCGCGGCGGCTTGGCCGTCGGCGTACGTGCGGTTCTCGAACGAATCGAGGATCTGCACTTCGTAGCGGCCCATGAAGAACACGCCGCTGTTGCCGCGGCCCTGCGACGAGCCTTCGACCTTCTCCGGCGATGCCCACTCGATGTGGAGCTGGCAGTCGCCGAACGCGTCGCGCGTCGCGATCGAGCCGGTGCCGTTCACTTCGGCGATGCCGTCCTTCACGACCCACTGCGCATCGCCGCCGCCGTCGCCGGCCCACTTCGACAGGTCCTTGCCGTCGAACAGCACGATCGCGTCGGCCGGCGGATCCTGCGGCCGCGCGCCGGGCGTCACGACGGCGGGCACAGGACGATTCGCGTCGTGCACGCGCCACTTGCCGTCGGGCAGCATCGGCGTGTCGGTGTAGCCGACCGGATCGTCGGCGAACCACGTGGGAACGAGCGTCGCGCAGCACGCGGCGGAAGCGACACCGAACAGGACACCGGCGAACAGCGTGGGTCGGTTCATGCGCGGCACTTTATGCGCCGAGCCCCGTTTGCGGAACGAGGCGGCGCATCTCGCGATGCGCCGCCTCG
Source organism: Planctomycetota bacterium (assembly GCA_016795255.1). Classification (GTDB taxonomy): domain Bacteria; phylum Planctomycetota; class B15-G4; order B15-G4; family JADJEK01; genus JADJEK01. The sequence goes on along the minus strand of JAEUIB010000019.1, from coordinate 2,682 downwards.
TCGTTCGCAAGTCGTTCGTGAGGTGAGCGCTCAGACGTCGGCAAAGTGCAGAATCGTCACGGCCGAGCGAACTCGGGCCGCGCGAAGTCGTCGCGCGCGAACGAGCCTTGCTCGACGCCGTCGCGGTCGAAGACGTGCGCGACGTCGCCGTCGATCCGCACCTTGCCGAGATAGGCGCCGGCACCGTCGTAGATCTCGATCGATCCATCGGGCATCCGGATGTGCCGCTCCTCTTGGACGATCACGTCGCCGCGCGACACGGTCACGTGCATCGACTGCCGATCCGGCGCGGTCTCGAGGTGGACGACGCGACCGTCGGCGAGAGTGCGGTCGACGACGAGATCCAGCGTTTCGTCGAACCAGAACTCGACGAAATTGAAGATCACGAAGTCGACGAGGAACGCGACCCAATACACCGGGATGATCAACAGCACCCACAGCAGCAGGCTGTGGACCCACTCGTGGTTCGTGACCTTGCCGTTCCAGCGGTAGATCGCGTGGGTCACGGGGAATCGGCCGTAGCAGCCGAGAGACGCGAAACCCACCAACGGCAACATCGCGATCGCAGTCGCTCGAGCCCAACGAGGTGAACGCATCGCTACCTCCGAGATCGAAACGATCACGGTCGGAGTGACCGCGACCGATCGGGGTCGAGCATCTCCCGTGCCACGCTGCGCGCGGGTCGGCCGTTCGCCCCGGGGCGCGGCGCAGGTCAGGCACCCTTCGCGTTGCCCCATTCCGACTCGAACACGTCATGCAGTGCGCGGAACAGCGAGCTCTGCGCGTCGAGCTTCACGAGCGTCTCGTCGGGCGAGCCGGGCACCGTCAATCGCAGGTGCAGCACGTCGGGCAGGAAGATCATGCGGAAGCGCCACAGCGTCGCGGTCGGCGACAAGCGCACTTCGATGCGCTCGCGCGCCTTCGCGTCGAGCCGCGCGCGGATGTCGGCCAGATGGCGCAGCGACGACTCGATGCGTTGCTGGATCCCGCCGCGCAACGGCACGTCGTGCATCACGGCGCGCTCGATCGCATCGACGCTCGCGGACTTCGGATCGAGCAGCAGGAAGCGCAAGCGACCCTCGGCACGCCGCGTCGCGTCCTCGAGCAGCGCGCGGAACTCGGGATTGCCGAGGAACGACGAACAGCTCGCGGCGAACACGTCCATGCGATGCGGTCGGACTTCGCTGACGAGGTCGTACAGCTCGCGCGTGATGCCGCCCGATGGCTCCGAACTCGACGCGAAGAAGCGCACGCCCGAGGCTTTGCGGATCCCGAAGAAGTCCTGCAGCACCGCGCTCGGCCGCTCGGTCTCGTCGCCGACGATCTGGATGCGGAACATCTCCGGCAACAAGCGCAGATCGGGCGCGCGGAAGAAGTAGCTGCCGAGCTTCTCGTTGATCGCGATCAACGCCTGCCGCACGGTCTTCTTGCGCGACGCGTCGTCGTCGCGCTCGGTCCGCAGCAAGCCACGCTCGCGCAGATGCTCGAACACGTCGACGAACGTGACCGGCACGACGCGATCGCGCAGGAAGCGCAGGATCTCGACTTGCCGCGCCGGCTCGCCGCGGAACGAGCGGCCGGCGGGGCGGACGATCGCATCGCGCAGGATCCGCTCGAACGCGTCGGCAGGAATCGTCGGTTCGTGGGGAGACATCTGGACGTCCTCTCGGGCGAGGTTCGAACAGCCGATCGCGGCAAGGGTTACGTCGCGCCCGGTGCGCGCCGAACTCCGCATCGACGTCCCGTCGACATCTGGACGACGTCACGCCGTTGCGAGATCGTGCGTCCTAGTTCCATCCATGTCAACCACTTACGTTTGACGAGGCGATGTCCGTGGGCTATCCATGGGCACCGAATCGGCAGCGAAACCGGCGAACGGACCCGCGCCGGATCGATCCTCGGAGCGAGCCATGAGCGACACCGCCGTCCTCGAGACGCTGAACGTCCGCACGAACATGAAGAAGAGCCGGCACTACCTCACCAGCGCGACGACGCTGAAGAAGGAGCTGGCGGCGGCGGTCCCGCGTGAACAGTTGATGCAGCTCCACCGCAAGAACGCCTGGCTGCACTTCCTCGTGCTCGCGCGCCAGTACGCGCTGATCGCGCTCGGCTCGTGGGTCAGCGTCACGCGCGACGAGTGGTACTTCTGGATTCCGGCCGCGATCGTCGTCGGCTTCACGGTGTTCAACTTCACCGTGTTGCTGCACGAGGTCGTCCACAAGGCCGTGTTCGAGAAGAGCCGTCCGGGTTGGGAGCGCTTCCTCGGTCTGCTCTACGCGTTCCCGAGCGGCATCTCGGCGAGCCAGTTCACGCGCTGGCATCTCGATCACCACGACAACCTCGGCTCGTCGACCGACGACCCGAAGCGGTTCCACCTGTCGCCGAAGAAGAACGCGCGCTGGTTCAAGGCGCTGTACATGACGCCGGCGCTGTTCCCGATCTACTTCCGCGCCGCGAAGGCCGAAGTGAAGACGTACGACAAGGAACTCGCGAACACGATCGCGTGGGAGCGACGCTTCACGATCCTGTTCCACTTGTCGTTGCTCGCGACGCTGTGGATCACGCTCGGGCCGTGGCTCGCGTTCAAGCTGTACATGGTGCCGGTGTTCTTCGTGTTCCCGGTCGCGTTCGTGCTGAACCGCCTCGGCCAGCACTACAACGTCGATCCGAACGATCCGGCGA
>JAEUIB010000899.1 GCA_016795255.1 Planctomycetota bacterium | reverse complement strand
TCGGCGGCGCCTCACCCCGTCGGGTATCGTGCGCGCCCCGTCGGAGACCCGCCGCGTGAAGCCACTGCTCGCCGCCCTGTCGGTCGCGCTGACCGGCGGGCTGTTCGCCTTCGAATCGCCGAAGCCCGTCGAGTCGTTCGTCGTGAAGCTCGAAGGCTTCACCGTCGAATACACGATGGTCCGGGTCCCCGGCTCCGACGACGGCAGCGTGAAGCCCCTCTTCGTCGGCAAGACCGAAGTGCCGTGGGAGCTCTACGACGTCTTCATGCTGCGGCAGGACCTCACCGACGAACAGCGCGCGAGCGGCGTCGATGCCGAGGCGCGACCGACGAAGGCGTACGGATCGCCGGATCGCGGGTTCGGGCACGATGGGTACGCCGCGCTCGGCATGTCGCGCCTGTCGGCCGAGAAGTTCTGCGAGTGGCTGAGTCGCAAGACCGGCCGCACGTTCCGCTTGCCGACCGAACTCGAATGGCGACATGCGGCGCGCGGCGGTGCGGACGCGGCGCCGACTGGCGAGGCGTTGCTCGCACAGGCGTGGATCGCCGACAACTCCGACGCGAAGCCGCATCCGATCGCGACCAAAGCGGCGAACGGCTACGGCCTGCACGACGTGTTCGGCAATCTGGCCGAGTGGGTCGCGGCCGAGCCCGAGAAGGACGGGCCGGACGGGAACGGCGCGAAGAGCGGGAAGAAGAAAGAGCGCGTCGCCAAGGGCGGTGCGTTCGACTCCAAGGCCGAAGACGTGACGATCGACGCCCGCCGCGTCGAGACGCCGGCTTGGAACAAGACCGATCCGCAATTCCCGAAGAGCAAGTGGTGGCTTTCCGACGCCTCGTTCGTCGGCTTCCGAGTGGTCTGTGAGGAGACAACCGATGCGGCACGATGAATCCGGTTCCGATCGACGCGCGTTCCTGAAGACGTCGGCCGCGGCGGCGACGATGCTCGCGGCGCGGCCTCTGTGGTCCGCGGCGGGCTCCGACACGATCCGCATCGGGTTGATCGGCTGCGGCGGACGCGGTCAAGGCGCGGTCATGAACGCGATCGCGGCGGCGGACGGCGTCGTGGTCACGGCGCTCGGCGACGTGCTCTCGGAGCGCGTGCGCAGCGCTCAAGAGCAACTTCAGGAAGCCGGCGATCGCTTCCAGGTGAAGGCCGAGCACTGCTTCAGCGGGTTCGATGCCTACGAGAAGGTCATCGCGACCGATTGCAACATGGTCATCCTGGCGACGCCGCCGCACTTCCGCCCAATGCACCTCGAGGCCGCGATCCGCGGCGGCAAGCACGTGTTCATGGAGAAGCCGGTCGCGGTCGACGCGCCCGGTGTCCGCACCGTGATCGCGTCCGGCGAACTCGCGGCGAAGAACGGGCTCGGGATCGTCACCGGGACGCAGCGTCGCCACCAGAAGAGCTACGTCGAGACGATCGCGCGCCTGCACGACGGTGCGATCGGCGAGATCGTCGCCGGCGAGGTCGCGTGGAACCAGGGCTCGCTGTGGATGAACCCGCGCAAGCCGGAGTGGAGCGACATGGAGTGGCAGCTCCGCAACTGGCTGTACTTCACGTGGCTGTCCGGCGACCACATCGTCGAGCAGCACGTGCACAACCTCGACGTCATGAATTGGGTGATGCGCGGCCATCCGCAGAAGGCGCGGGGTTCGGGCGGCCGTCAGGTGCGCACCGATTCGGCGTACGGCCACATCTTCGACCACTTCAACATCGCCTACGAGTTCGACGGCGGCGCGCGCTGGTTCAGCTCGTGCCGGCAGATCGACGGTTGCTCGAACTGGGTGGGGGAGCACGCGATCGGCGCCAAGGGTTCGGCGAATCCGCACGGCTCGATCGGCGGCCCTGCGGCGTGGAACTTCTCGGGCGAGGAGCGCGATCCGTACGAACAAGAGCACGTCGACCTGATCGCGAGCATCCGCGCGGGCAAGCCGCTGAACGAGGCGCGTCAGATCGCCGAATCGACGCTGACGGCGATCATGGGCCGCATGGCCGCGTACTCCGGGCAGGAAGTCACGTGGCAGCAGGCCATGGACTCGAAGGAGACGTGGGCGCCGGCGCAGTACACGTTCGGCGATCTCGCCGTCGCACCGGTGCCGATGCCGGGCAAGACGAAGTTGACCTGAGTCCGTCCTTCCGGAGCACGCCATGAACCGCCGTCTCTTCCTTTCGACTTCGGCCGCCGCGACCGCTGCGGCCGCGCTCGGCAGCGATGCCTCGGCCGCGACCGCGCAGGATGCGGTCACCGGCCGTCCGTTCGCGCTCGACTACGCGCCGCACTTCGGCATGTTCGGCAACCACGCCGGCAACGACCCCGTCGAGGAACTGCGCTTCATGCATGCGCAGGGCTTCCGCTCGATGGAGGACAACGGCATGTCCGGCCGGTCCGTCGAAGAGCAGGAGCGCATCGGCAAGGAAATGGAGCGCCTCGGCATGCGCATGGGCGTGTTCGTCGGCGCGCCGGGCGTCGCGTTCGGCAACAACGGACTGGCGTCGGGCCGCAAGGACACGCGCGAGCAGTTCCTCGCCGAGATCAAGAACGCGCTCGAGGTGCAAAAGCGTGTCAACGCGAAGTGGTGCACGATCGTGCCGGGTGAACTCGATCACCGGCTCGAGATGGGGTACCAGACGGCGAACGTCGTCGACATCCTGCGCCGCGGCGCGGAACTGTGCGAGAAGACCGGGCTGATCATGGTGCTCGAGCCGCTGAACCCGTGGCGCGATCACCCGAACATGTTCTTGTCGAAGATCCCGCAGGCCTACGAGATCTGTCGCGCCGTCGATTCGCCGTCGTGCAAGATCCTGTTCGACATCTATCACCAGCAGATCACCGAGGGGAACCTGATCCCCAACATCGACAAGGCCTGGAGCGAGATCGCCTACTTCCAGATCGGCGACAACCCCGGCCGCAACGAGCCGACGACCGGCGAGATCAACTACGGCAACGTGTTCCGCCACATCAAGTCGAAGGGCTACACCGGCGTGCTCGGCATGGAGCACGGCAACTCGAAGGACGGCAAGGAAGGCGAGCTCGCCGTGATCGCCGCGTACCGCGCCACCGATCCGCCGACGGCGTGATCTCCACCGACTGACGACGCCCCGCGCTGTCGACCGGGGGACGGAGCAGATGAGGGGAATGCCCCCACGTCCGCCCGACCCCGGTCTCGTCGCACGAGTGTATTGACAACTTTGTTTGTCTAATGGCATGCTCGCGGTCATGGGCCAGGACAACCCCGCCGTCGAGCTCGAATGCGTCTCCGAGTTGCCGCGCGCCGCGGTGCTGCTGCACCCGTTGCGGCTGAAGATCCTGCGGTCGTTCGATCAGCCGAAGTCGGCGACGGACGTCGCCGGCGAACTGCGCATGTCGCGGCAGCAGGTCAACTACCACGTCCAGCGACTCGCGCGGGCCCGGTTCCTCCGCAAGGCGGGGCGCCGGCAGAAGCGCGGGCTGCGCGATCAGTGCTTCGTCCAGAACGCGAAGAGCCTGCTCGTGCTGCCGCAAGTCCTCGGCCCCCTCGCTCCCTCGCCGGCCGCGACGCGCAGCGCGCTGTCCGCCGCGTACCTGTTGGCGTTGAGCGCGGTGGTGCAGAAGGAACTCGGCGTCGCGCTGTCCGAGGCGACGGCGGCGCAGCAGACCGTGGCGACGCTCGCGATCGACGCCGAGGTGCGCTTCACGTCCCCCGACCAGCGTGCGCAGTTCACGCAGGCGCTGCACGCCGCGGTCACCGACGTGATCGCGCGGCATGCGTCCCCGATGCGCACCGAGTCCGGCGACCGAGCTCCCGGACGTCCGCACCGCGTCGTGATCGGCGCGTACCCCATTCCCGCTGTGTTCGAACCCTGATCAGGAGAACGTCATGTCCGCGCGCAAACACCACGGCCGCATCGTCGACAAGGAGATCGTCATCCGTGCGACGCCGGCCCGCGTCTACTCGGCCTTCGCGGATCCGCGGGCGATCGCGCGCTGGTTCGTCGACGCCGCCGAAGGCGTCGCCAAGCCGGGCGAGCTGATGACGTGGATCTTCCGCGACATGAACTTCCGCCTGCCGGTCCCGATCCTCGAGGCGAAGCCGAACTCCGAGTTCGTCACCGGCGGCGAGATCCCCGGTCGCCTCCCGGCGCTGATGGAAGTGCTGATCCGCCCGCACGGCGCCGACGCCGGCTCGACGACCGTGCGCCTCGTCAACTCGGGGTTCGCGGACGGCGCGCCATGGGACGAGGAGTATCAGGGCGTCGACTCGGGTTGGACGATGGCTCTCGCCACGCTGAAGCACTCGCTCGAACACCATCCGGACCAGGACCGCACGCACGTGATGGCGATGCAGCCGGCCGCCGTCGACATGGGGCGGTTGCGCGCGCTGTACACGACCGCGGCCGGGCTGCAGTCGTGGCTCGGCGACGACGTGCGGATCGACGGCGGCAAGCTGGTGGTCGGTGGCTCGTACGAGCTGCGCTCACCGGGCCTCGGGCCGATGTCGGGTCGTGTGCTCGCCGACAGCGGCCGCGAAGTCCTGCTCGAGTGGCGCGAGCGCTCGGCCGTCCTCGGGCTGAAGGCGTTCTCGGCGGGGCCGGCGCGGATGATCTGCCTCGACTTCAGCACGTGGGCGCCGCATCCGCCGTTCCTGACGAAGGCCGCGCTCGAAGGCGCGCTGTCGAACCTGGCACGCGTTCTCACGTGACCTCCAAGCGAACGGGGCGCGCCGGCCACGCGGATCGTGGCTCGACGCGCCCCGCCTACGCGATGCCGTGACGATCGAACGTCAGCCGCCGGCCTTCCGAGCCGCGAATGCCTCGAGCGCGCGCGTCTCGAGTTCGGGCGTCAGCCCGGCGCGCATCTCCTTCATCCGCGGAATCGTCTCCATCGCCATCTTCCGCCACTCCAGCGTGTCGGCGATCGTCGTCTCGATCGACCGGAAGCGCATGCCGGCGGCGATCGCGCGCTCGTTCTTCCACGTGTGGAAGCCCTTCGACGCGCCCTCGTACGCGGCCCAGATCGGAAGGTCGAACGCTTCCTTGCGCGCCGCCGCTTCCTCGCCGTACTTCGCGAGGAACGCCGCGTCGACCCACACGAACTCGGCATCGCTCTTCGTCAGTCGCTTCGACGTGTCGAGCACTTCACCCATCGTCAGTCGACGATCGGGGCCGACGGCGTTGAACACGCCGAACGACTCGTTCTCGGCGACCTTCAGCATGAAGTCGGTGAGGTCGCGGACGTCGATGACCTGGATCGGGTCGGTCGGGTTGCCGGGCGCGAGCATCTTGCCGCCCTTCGCGACGCGCCACGGCCAGTAGGTGAACCGGTCGGTCCAGTCCTCGGGCCCGACGATGTAGCCGGGACGGATCACCGTGCAGCGCCCAGGGAACGTCGCTTCCGAGGCCTGTTCGCACAGCGCCTTCAGCGCTCCGTAGTACTGGTAGTTGTCGCCCATCGTCTCGAGCGTCGGATCCGCCATCGTCGCGAGCTTGGCGGTCTCGTCGAGGTTCTCGATCGCGTTGGTCTCTTCGGCGTAGGCCGAGATCGACGACGTGAAGACGTAGTGCCCGCAGGTCTTCGCGAGCGCTTCGGCGCTCGCCTTGACGTGTCGCGGGTAGTAGCCGCAGTCGTCGAAGCAGACGTCGAACGACTTGCCGACCAGCGCCTTCACGCCTTCGCCCTTGCTCGGATCGCGATCGCCGATCAAGCGCTCGACTTCGGGGAACAACTCGGTCCGCGTCTTCCCGCGGTTGAACAACGTCACCGTGTGCCCGCGCTCGAGCGCGGATGTGACGAGCGACGGACCGATCAGGCCGGTGCCGCCGAGCACGAGGATCTTCAGTTTCTTCGGCGGTGCGTCCTGACGCGCGAACAGCGACGGGATGCAACCGGTCAACGCCGCGGCCGAACCGGCGACCGCACCCTTCAACAACGAACGTCGCGAACTGTTCACGGGCTCCTCCCGAACATGGGTGGCGAAGGGGCCCTTATACGGCATGTCGCCGCGGCGCGTTGGATCAGCGTTTGGAGCCGGACTCCGCCGGCGTCTCGGAGGCGGGCTTCTCCTGCTGCTGCTTCTCGCGCTCCTTGCGGTCCAGTTCGTCCTGGAACTGCTTCATCTCGAGGATCTGCTTGCGGCGCTCGAAGTCGGCGACGCTGATGTACCCCTGCTGCACGAGTTGCTCGAGCTTCTCGATCGTGTCTTCGAGCTCCTGGGGCTTCACGCCCTGGGTCAGGTGTTCGCGGATCGCGAGGGCCGTGTCCCACTGCTTCGTCAGTCGCGGCTGGATCCGTTCGATCAGCTCCTGCTGCTGCGGCGCGAGATCGACCTGCTCTTCGGGGTCGCTGTTCAGGTCGTAGAGCTGCGGCGTGACGAACACGAGCGCCTTCATGCCGAGCGGGTCGTTCTTCAGGTCGTAGTACGGCTCGCCCGGAGCGACCTTGCCGAGGTGGCCGTCCATCAGCGCTTGGACGCCGATCTCGCAGCCGTCGATGTACTTCATGTTCTCGCGGCGGACGTAGTTGGTGACTCCGTCCATCCCCGGCGCGGAGTGATCCGCGAAGTTGGGCGACTCGCCGAGCGCGACGCGGGGTTCGGGGTCGCGGCCGAGCAGCGCGTCCTCGAGGTCGACGCCTTCGACTTGCGCCGATCCTTCGATCTCCGCGGCGGCGCAGATCGTCGGGTAGAGGTCGATCAGCCGCACGACGTCGTCGTTGCGGACGCCGGCGAAGCGCTTGCCGGGGAACTTCACGATCAGCGGGACGCGGACCTCTTCTTCGTACAACGTCAGCCCGTGCCCGGCGTAGATGCCGTGATCGAGGAACGCCTCGCCGTGGTCCGACGTGATGATCACGAGCGCGGTCTCCATCAGACCGAGCGCTTCGAGCCCTCGCAGCAGTTCCCCGAGTCGCTCGTCGACGTAGCGGATCGTCGCGTCGTAGTCGTCGATCAATTGATCGATCGTCTCGTACTGATCGAGCTTCATGTAGTCGTGGATCCGGAACTGCTTCAAACGCGCGATCGGATCGGGAAACGCTCGCGCGCGTGGCGGAACGACGGGCTGCGTGCCGGCGAGAGCTGCCTTCGCGGCTTCGTCCGTGACGTAGGGCGCGTGACAATCGAACGTGTGGAAGAACAGGAAGAACCGGTCCTTCTGCCGTTGGAAGATCCAGTCCTTCAACTGCTGCGAACGCCGGCGGAAGCCGTTCTTCGCGACCCAGCCCGGCAGTGGTTTGTCGTCGTACTCGTCGAAGCCGGCATCGAACCCGTGGCGAGCTTCGAGGAAGCCACCGTCGGTGAATCCGGCGGTCCGGAAGCCGCTGCTTTTCAGTCGCTCGGCGATCGTGACGTAGTTCTCGGCCAGGCGATCCTGGTGATAGCGGACGTTGTGCGACAACGGATGCATGCCCGTCATCATCGTCATGTGCGACGGCAGCGTGTACGGCGCCTGCGACATCGCGTTCGTGAACACGGTCGCCTGCTTGGCGAACGCCTCGAGGTTCGGCGTCGTCGGCCGCGGATACCCGTACAGGCTCATGTGGTCCTGACGCAACGTGTCCAGCGAGATCAGGATCACGCGATCCGCGCGCACGCGGACGTCGGCGACGGACTTCGGTGGCGGGGATCGCGACGTCAGGAACAACCCGACGGCGACCGCCATCAACAAGAACGCCGTGAACAGGACGAGGGGCGACGACGGGGAGAGAGGTGAACGCATTCGACCGCAGGGTAACAGGCGGGCTGAACCCGCGACGTGAGCGTTTCCCCTACCGACGGGATCACGTCGGGGGGCGTCTTGGACACCCCGTTGGTTGCAGCTCGCGCCGCCGAGGTTCGTTCAACCCCGTTTCTTCTTCACGAACGTGCCGAGCTTCAGGTTCTTCACGACCCCGGGGAACTGCAGCACCATGTTGTGCATCGCCAAGTAGACGCCGGGAACGACGAGCTGGACGGCGAGCAATGCTTCGGTGAGGTTCTGCAGGGAATCGGTCGACCGCAGTTCGTACGGCCGCATCGCGCCGGTCAAGACGATCGGGACGCGCGGCGTCGGCAGCAGCTCCACGATGCGATCGCCGGTGTTCGCGAGCCGATCGGTGCCGTGGACGATCACGATGCCGTCGTGGATCTGCGCGAGTTCGCCGGCGGTCTCGGCGATCGTCGTGTGGTCCTCGGGAGTCATCTCGAGGCTGTCCTTGTTCATCAAGGACACGCGTTCGACCTCGACGCCGCGGAGCTCGAGCGACGCGAGCATCACGTCGAGCACGGACACCTTGTTGGCGAGGATGCCGGACAGCTCGTCGTACGTCTTCTCGATGGTGCCGCCGGTGGAGATGAGGGCGACGGTCTTCTTCGGCATGGCGAGAGGCGCTCGTGGCGTTTCCGGGACGGCGATCTTCTACCAGGGCGCGTGGCAAGGCGCGTGGCCGTACCGATCACTCGTGCACGAACGAAGCCGAGCGACGCGCCCGGCGGTCGCTCGGCCCCCGCGCGGAACGTCCGCGCGGGTTTCGGATCGGATTCGGGGGCAGGAGCTCAGTTCGGCTCGACGTCGACGTTCGCGCCGCCGCTCTGGAACTGGACCTGGTCGAGCACGGCGAACGTGCCGCTGTTGGCCAGATCGAGGCGATTCCCGAGCAGCACGGCGAGCCGCAGTTCGACGCCGTTCGCGAGATTCGCGACTCCGTGCTCGCCGTTCTTCGTGATCAGGACGTCGGTCAGTCGCGTCCCCGACGCCGTCGTTTCCAGCCGGATGCCGTCACGCAGATTGCGCGTCGCCGTGAAGCTCTCGACGTCGCAGCCGACACCCGCGATGCGCAGGCCGTGGCGCACGTTGTCCTTCGCGAGGTTGTCGAACATCGTGACGTCGTCGCTTTGCAGGTCGAACCCCGCTGCGCCTTCGTTCGTGCAGCGCAGCACGACGTTGCGCGCGAGCAGCGTGCCGCCCGAGTTCGCACCGATACGGATGCCGGCCGCGGACCCGACCTTCACGCGGTTGTCCGTGACGGTGGACTGCAGCGCGGCCTCGATGCGGATGCCGTCGCCGTCGAACGCGCGATCGACGCGGCACTGCGTGATCTGCGCCTCGGCGCCGATGACGGAGATCCCCATCGCTGCGCCGTTCACGCGCAGCTTGTGCAGCGTCGCCTCGGCGCCGTGAACGATGAACGCCACGTTGCCGCTGGCTTCGACCGAGCTCGAACGGATCGTCGCGCGATCGCCGTCGAGTTCGATCCCGCCGCTCTCGACGCTGCGGATCTTCACGTCCTCGATCGTCGCGTCGTCACCCTGGAGGACGATCGCGGCGCCGTCGGTGACTCCGTCGATCACGCAGTCCGTGATGCGGGCGTCGTCGCCGTCCACGTCGATCGCGCTGTTGTCGCAGTTCACGAACACGGTGTCGTCGATGCGGGCGTCGTTGCCGACGACGTCGATCCGTGAACTCGTGATCTTGCAGTCGTCGACGCGCACGCCGTTGCCGACCGCGAGGACGGCTCGGCTGCAGTTCTCGATGCGGACCAACTTCAAGCGCAGGCCGGAACCCGTCGCGAACACGCCGGCGCCGTTCGAGCCGGGGTCGTTCGGCACCGGGCGCGCGTTGCGGATCGTCAGGCCGCGCAACTCGACGTCGTCGGCTTCGATCGTGACCGCGGGGCCGTCGCCGGCCGAGCCGAGTTCGCGACCGTCGATGATCACGGTGCCGACACCGCGCAGCTCGAGGCCATCCTTGCCGATGATCCGCAGCGTCTCGACGTAGACGCCCGCCTTGACGACGATCGTGTCGTCGTCGCCGGCGAGGTCGATCGCGTCTTGGACGCTCGTGAGCGGTCCGTTCGGGGCGACGACGAACGTCTTCGCCTCGAGGGTCGGGACCAGCAGGGCGGAGCAGACGAACGCGGAGAGACGGGTGACGGTCATGGGAACCTCCACACCGGGAGGCGACGGGGCCGGAGTCCTCCGACACGGATTCCGCGATTCCCTGCCGCGCCGGTCCTTGCCGCGCCGCCCGGGGGACGGGAAGATCCCGGCCCCTCGCGCCCCCGGCGCGCGCCCCCGCATCGCCCCCCGGAACCCCGTCATGCACAAGAAGGCACATCAGATCCCGAGCATCCCGATGGGACGCAAGATCTACCTCTGGCAGTACGGGGATTACGGCATGCCGCTGCTCGTGTTCCCGTCGGCGGCCGGCATGGCGCACGAGTGGGAGGCCCACGGCGTCATCGACGCGCTGGCGCACTACGTCGAGCGCGGGAAGATCAAGTTCTACTGCATCGAGTCGAACGTCGCCGAGGCGTGGACGCGCAAGGAGAACGACCCGGCGTGGCGCATCCAGCGCCACCAAGCCTACGAGCGCTTCGTCGCCGAGGAGCTGGTGCCGTTCATCCGGCTCGACTGCCGGACGCCGAACATCCCGATCGCGGCCACCGGCTGCTCGCTCGGTGCGTTCTACGCGGCGAACTTCGCGCTGAAGTACCCCGAGACCTTCCGCTACGCCCTCTGCATGTCGGGTCGCTACGACATCACGAGCTTCAACGGGCTGCAGTCGATCGACGTCTACTACAACAACCCGATGGCGTACGTCGGCAACATGAACGGCGACCACCTCGAGCGCGTGCGCGCCAACACGTTCTTGCAGCTCGTCTGCGGCCGCGGCAAATGGGAAGACGGCAATTGGCAGGACACCGAGAAGCTCGGTCACCTGCTGCGCGGCAAAGGCATCCCGAACGCGGCCGACCTGTGGGGCGAGGACGTCCACCACGAATGGAGCTGGTGGATCAAGCAGGCCGATCACTACCTGGCGCAACGGTTCGCCGGCTGATCGTCGAGCGCGGCTGCGGCCACTGCTCGCGCGGGAATCCTCCGCGACCGATCAGAGTCCCTTCAAGTACCCGCCGTCGACGGCGAGCGTCGTGCCGGTGACGTAGCTCGACGCCGCCGAGCACAGGAACGTGACCGCTGACGCGATCTCGTGCGGCTCGCCGATGCGGGCCATCGGGATCAGCGCTTCCCAACTCGCGAAGACCTGCTCCTTCGACAACCCGGTGCGCTGCGCCGCGACGTCGGCGAGTTCTTCCAGTCGTTCGGTCCGTGCGTAGCCCGGCAGCACGACGTTCACCGTCACGCCGTCCTTCGCCACGCGGTTCGCGACGGTCTTCGCGAAGCCGAGCACGGCGGCTCGCGTCGCGTTCGACAGGATCAAGTGGTCGAGCGGCTGGCGCGCGGACACCGACGCCAGATGCACGACGCGGCCGTAGCCGTTCTTGCGCATCGCCGGCAGGAACGCGTCGAACAGGCGGACCGCGGACATGAAGCACAGCTCGAACGCATCCTGGTACTGCGCGTCCTCGACGTCGTCGTACGAGCCCGACGGCGGCCCGCCGGCGTTCGACACCAGGATGTCGGGATCGCCGAGCTCGGCGCGCACGCGCTCGGCGAACGCTTCGACCGACTGCGCGTCGCGGACGTCGAACGGCACCGGCAGCACCGTCGAATCGGCGTAGCGATCGACGAGATCGGCGGCGGCCGCGGCCAATTCCTCCGCGGTGCGCGCACCGATCGCGACCGTCGCTCCCTCGCGCAGCAGCGCCTCGGCGATCGAGAAGCCGAGCCCGCGGCTCCCTCCGGTCACGACGGCGATCCTGCCCTTGATGCCGAGTTCCATGCGCTGACGTCCGTTCGTTGAGGATCGGTCACTTGGAGGACCCGGCCCCGTCCTGCGGTGCCGGTCGGATGAACGCTTCCAGTTCGCGGCCGAACTCGTCGTACCGCTGGGGTGACGACGACTGGCCGAGGCGGAACGCGAGCTTGGCCATCGACGTGTCGCCGCGGTCCTTGGCCCGTCGCCCGAGCTGCATCAGCAGGGGGCCGAGGTCGATCGCCGGCCCCGCGGTTTCCGAACTCAGCAGATCCTGGATCAGGCCGAGCGCGGTGTTCAGATCGTTGGCTTGGATCAGCGCTCGGGCACGGCGGAACTTCAGCTCGACGATCTGCTCGTCGGTCGGGTCGAACTCGAGCGCTTGCTCGTAGACGATCGCGGCCCGAGCGGGCTCTTCCGCGCGCTCGAGGTCCGCACCCTGCGCGATCGCCGACTGGAAGGTCTGCGTGCGTTCTTCGCGCTCCGACAGCGCCGTCACCGCGTACCACGCGGCGGCGGCAAGTCCGAGAACGACAACGACCTGGAGCACTCGCCGCATGATTCGGTGGAACCTGGAAGCCGTGGCCGGAGTATAGCGGCGAGCTTCGGAACTCCGCGGGGCGCCGCCGGTCGTGCATCCAGCGCCGTCGCCGCGAGACCGCGGCGGTGTGACGAAGGCGCGACGAACCCGCCGTCGTCCGCTCTGCTACCATCCCGACGCCTCGTCGCAGGACGCGGCGCCCGCAGTCGATCGAGCGAGGGCACGCCGGTCGCTGGGGAGACGGGAATCGAAGGAAGGAGATCGAGGTGTTCGAATCGTCTTCATGGTGGCGCCTGGCGCCCATCGCCCTCGTGTGTTCGGTCGCGCCGCTGTCGATGGCGGGCACGACGCCGTCGAAGGTCTATCGCGACCCGGTCCACAAGTTCTCGCTGAAGATCTTCCCCGACTGGGAGCAGGTGCCGATCGACCCCACCGAACAGTGGGAAGTCGCGAAGTTCTATGACCCCGCGAACAAGGGCGACGCATTCCGCCCGGAGCTGACGGTCTTCCGCATCGCGAAGAAAGAGCCGGTCGAAGGCGGCTCGCTGACCGGCAGCGGCGCCGGTGGCAAGCCGCAGATCCCGCAGGAGTTCCTCGACCAGCTCCGGCCGAAGAGCGCGTTCCAGCTCAGCATGGCGCGACTCATCGTGCCGCCGGGCGAGAAAGCGCCGGACGAGAAGACGTTCAAGGAGTTCGCGTCGAGCGAGAAGGTGAAGGGCAAGGTCTGGACCGCGTCGATCGCGCACCAGAAGGGCGACAAGAACGCGACGGTGTTCGCGCAGCTCGTCACGTTCGAGAAGGACGACGTCGAGTACGGCATCTACAGCATGTGCACCGAGCAGCGGCGCAAGGGGTTCGAGCCCGCGTACCGCACGATCGCGAAGTCGTTCCAGTTCTTCGATGAGCGCGCGAAGGACGTCGAGACGCTCGACGTGCTGGACGGCGTCAACATCACGCCCGGTCGGCGCTCGAAGATCGAGCGCAGCATGGTCAAGGGCTGGGGCGTCACGGTCAGCCCGAAGAAGAACTACATCGTCATCTACAACACGAACCGGAATAAGAACAAGGCGCTCGCGCGCCAGCTCGCCGAACGCATCGAGCTGATCCGCGAGCAGATCTACGAAAAGCAGTTCCCGTCGGCGAAGCCGATCGACGCCGTCAGCGTGATGCGCATCTGTGCGAACCAGGCCGAGTACCACGCGTACGGCGGACCCGGCGGTTCAGCGGGGTACTGGAACTCGGGATCCGAAGAGCTCGTGTTCTACGACATGAGCAAGAAGAAGGAGCCCGACGAGGACACGCTCGCGGTGCTCTATCACGAGGCGTTCCACCAATACATCTTCTATTCGGTCGGCAACGTCGCGCCGCACTCGTGGTTCAACGAAGGCCACGGCGACTACTACGCCGGCGCGCGCTTCGCGGGCTCGAAGGTCTCGATCAAGCCGTTCAATTGGCGCATCGGCACCGTGAAGAACGCGATCCGCGAAGGGCCGCGTTCGTTCCGCATCGAGAAGGATCCGCAGACCGGCAAAGAGCGGAAGATCTACGACAACAGCAAGGGCTACACGCCGCTCGCCGACCTCGTGAACTTCTCGCAGCGCGATTACTACAGCTACCCCGGCGTCAGCTACGCGCAGGGTTGGAGCTTGATCTACTTCCTGCGCGAGATCGTGCCCAAGAACAAGGCGATGAACGCCAAGTGGGGCAAGATCCTCGACGTCTACTTCGACACGCTGAAGGCCGAGGTCAATCGCGAGACCCCGCTCGACACCGAGCGCAAGCCCGAGCCCGAGGACCCGGCGCCCGAAGGTCCGGGCGGCGAGCCCGATCCCGCGAACCCCGATCCGGGCGAGCCGGATGCTCCGACCGACCCGGGCGACCCGGCCGATCCCGGTGAACCCGACGACGGCGACGGGGACGGCGAAGGCGGCGAAGACGAGCCGACGGACCCGGGCTTCCAGCCGATCCCCACGGGCTTCGGTTCGGACGATGCGCTGAAGAAGGCGATCGAAGCCGCGTTCAAGGGCGTCGACTTCGAGGAGTTCGAAGCGGCGTGGCGCGAAGCGACGCTGAAGATCTCGGGTTGAGCTGATCCGACCGCGTCGAGTCCGCGTCGCGCGGATCGACGTCAGCGCAGGTTCTTCGATCGCAACCGGACGACGGTGGCCCCCGGGCCACCGTCGCTCGGACGAGCTTGCCCGAAGTCGTAGACGGCGGGATGACCGTCGAGCAGCTTGCGCGTCAGCTCCTTGAGGATCCCCTTGCCGATGCCGTGGACGATGCGGAGGTTCAGCACTCCGTCGCGCTGACTCTGCTGCAAGAACGCGCGGATGCGCTGCAGCGCCGTGGTTCGGTCGAGACCGTGGAGGTCGAGTTCGCGCATGGCGTTCACTTCGTTCCGGAGGGTTCCGAGGCCGCTGGCTTCGCCGTTCCGGTCGCCGCGGGCTTGGTCGCGGGGATGTCCCAGGCCACGATCCACTCGTGCGATTTGCGCGTGAAGCCGAGTTCGCGCAGGCGTCGCTCCATGTCGGGCAGGTGCGCGGCGCCGTAGAAGATCGCGAGGCGACGCTTGCCGGCCGTGATCTGCTCGTTCATCACGTCGATGCAGATCTTGTTGCGCTCGCCGAGCAGCGTCGAGCCCTCGCCCTTCGCGCCCTTGTCGAGGCCGGCCACCATGGCCTCCATGTCCTCGAACTGCTTGCCGAGCAGCATCTTCATCGTCCGCGCGGAGTCCTTGCTCGTCAGCGCGAGCAGCATCGCCATCGTGCTGACCTGCGAGTTCGGGTTCTGCTCGGCGCGTTCCATCTCGGCGCGCATCAGCTTCAGCATCATCGACAGCAGCGACTCGCCCTTCTCTTCCATCTTCGCGGCGAAGCCCGCCGGATCGATGTCGGCGTGGACGAAGTTCGCCGGCGAGTAGTCGATCTCCTCGAGCTGGAACGTCAGGTCGAGCGAGTCCTTCATGAACCGCTGCATCATGCTGAGCGGCGAATCGGTGCCGGCGCCGGGCTCGGGCTTCATGCCGCGCTCGGCGACCAACTCGTAGAGCACGGCGTCGAAGCCGGTGAACAAGTCGTTCAGCTCTTCGTAGTACGCGCGATCGCCGATGTGCACCGCGCCGACCAGCGCGACCTGGCGGCCCTCGTCGTCGACGTAGTTGACGAGCGCCGACTCGAGGCGGCCGGCGCCGGCTTCGTCCTGGACGAAGCGCATGAAGTCGGTCGGTTCGTCGTCGGTCGCCGCGCAGGCGGCGAATGCGAACGGCAGCAACCACGACGCGAGAGTGTGATTCACGGGGTGAGCCTCGCCATGACCGGGGCGTGGTCGCTCGGCTTCTCGCCGTCGCGCGCGTCCCTGTCGATCCAGACGTCCGAGCACGAAGACAGCGCCGCCGGCGACATGAGGATGTGATCGATGCGCAGACCGAGTCCGCGCTGGAAGCCGCGCGTCCGGAAGTCCCACCACGTGAAGTGGCCGCCGTCCTCGTGGAACTTGCGGAACGCGTCGACGAGCCCGAGATCGACGAGGGCTCGCAGCCGCTCGCGCTCCGGCGTCGAGCACAGGATCTTCTCGTGCCACGCCTTCGGGTCGTGGACGTCGCGGTCGTCGAACGTGACGTTGAAGTCGCCGGCGACGACGACCTTCTCGCCGAGGTCGTAGCGCTCGCGCAGGTCGTCCTTCAGGCGCGTCATCCAGTCGAGCTTGTACGCGTACTTCGGCGAGCCGACCTCTTGGCCGTTGACGACGTAGACGCTGACGACGAACAGATCGCCGATCTGCACCCCGACCACGCGTCGATCGGCGTCGGGGGCGTCCGACTTCATGCCGAGGAACACGTCGTCGAACCGTCGCTTCGACAGCACCGCGACGCCGTTGTAGGTCTTCTGGCCGTACGCCGCGATCTGGTAGCCGAGCGCTTCGATCTCTTCGCGCGGGAACTGCTCGTCGACGCACTTCAGTTCTTGCAGGCAGACGACGTCGGGCTTGGCCGTCTCCAGCCACGGCAACAGCCGCGGCAGGCGCGCGCGCACCGAATTGACGTTCCAGGTGGCGATCAGCATGGGGCGGCAGGATACCGGTCGCCGCGACGCGCGCGACAGGTGCATGGCACGCTTCCGGACGCGTGGAACCCGTGGAGCACGTCGAACGTGTCGAACCTGTCGATCCTGTCCAACAAGGCGCGATCCGTCACAGCCTGCCCGAGCGCTTGATCTCGAGGTACTGGTGCGCCAGCTCGATCGCCAGTCGCCGCGGCACCGTGTCGAGCGGGATCACGCCCGGCTTGCGCAGTCCTTCGAGCGCCTTGCTGCGCGCCTCGAGGTACGACACTGCGGCGCAATGCGTCGCGGCGGTCTCGGGGGTCGTGATCGGCTCGTCCCGTAGGCGATCGATCGTCGTCTCGCCGAGGCTCGCGACGACCACTAGATGGCGGCGGCGCAACAGCTCGAGTGCGGGCGCGAGGTCCGCGACGTCGTCGTCGCGCTGATTGGTGACGAACAACACCAACGCTCGCTTGGTCTGGTGCACCCGCACGCGCTCCGCGGCCTCGACGTGGTCGGCGGGCTCCAGCGTCGGATGGACGTCGTAGAGCGCGCTCTGCAGCGTGCGCAACTGGCTGCGACCTTTGACCGGCGCGAGCTTGCGATCGACGCCGCCGTAGGTCACGAAGCCGACCGAATCGCCTTGCCGCAACACGACGCTGGCGACCACGAGCAGGGCGTTCAGGCAGTGGTCGAAGTGCGAGAGATCGCCGTCGATCGCGCGCATGCGCCGCCCGCAATCGAGCACGAACAGCACCTGCTGATCGCGCTCCTCCTGGTACTCGCGCGAGATCAGTTTGCGCCGGCGCGAGGTCGCCTTCCAGTCGACGCGCCGCAGCGGGTCACCGGCGGTGTAGTCGCGCAGTTGGCGGAACTCGAAGCCCTCGCCGCGCCGCTGCCGCCGCTTCAGTCCCATCAGTTGGATGTGCTGGTCGATCGCGTGCAGCGACAGCTTCGCGACCGTCGCGAAGTCGGGGAACACGCGCACGACGTGAGCCGTACCGGCGCGCTCGGTGCGTTGCCACAAGCGCAGGCCCGAGTCGCGCAGCACGTCGACCGGCTCGAACCTGGCGTCGCCGCGCCGCGCCGCGCGGACGCGATACGTGAAGCTCGCCGCGCTGTGCGCCGGGACGACGACGTCGCGCGGCAACCCTTCGAAGACGAACGCGTCCGGCACGCCGTCGAACACGGCGAGCGTCTGCGCGCGAGGCGTCGGGTTGTCGACGCGCAGTTCGATCTCCTTCCACACGCCGACCGGCACCGACGACGGCGCCGTGCGCAGCACGATCACGGCGGGGCGCCGCAGGACGACGACGGCGTCGATCGCCGCGACCAACGCCGCGACGCCGATCGCACCGAAGTAGAACGGCAACGCGCGCGGCACGAACGACGCGACCAAGCCGATCGCGGCGAGCACCAGAGCGAGCTGCAGCAGCCGCGGGGCCGGCTTCATCGAGAGCGCATTCCGTTCACGTGCGTGGCGCCTCGACGGTGGCGGTGATCTGGTCGATCACGGCATCGGCCGCCGTGCCTTCGAGGTCGAGCTCCGGCGCCAGCGCGATGCGATGGCGCAGCACCGGGCGCGCGACCTGCTTGACGTCGTCGGGCGTGACGAAGCCGCGCCCTTGGAACAGCGCGGCCACGCGCGCCACGCGCACGAGCGCGATCGACGCGCGCGGCCCGGCGCCCATCGCGATGCCGCGCCACGACCGTGTTTCGCGCACCAGGCGCACCGCGTAATCGCGGACCGCGGGCGCGACGACGAGACGCGAGATCAGCGCCGACAGCGTGAGGACCTCGGCTGGCGTCACGACCTGCTGCACGCGCGAGACGTCGCGCGCGTCGCCGACGCGGTCGGTCGTCACCAGTTCGACGATGCGGTTCTCCTCGTCGAGCGACGGGTAGTCGATGACGACCTTCAGCAGGAAGCGGTCGAGCTGCGCTTCGGGCAGCGGATACGTGCCCTCCTGTTCGATCGGGTTCTGCGTCGCCAGCGCCATGAACGGCGGCTCGAGCCGCGTCGCCTCGCCCTCGATCGTGATCTGTCCTTCTTGCATCACGTCGAGCAGCGCCGCCTGCGTGCGCGCCGACGCGCGGTTGATCTCGTCGGCGAGCAACAGGTTCGTGAACGCGGGACCGCGGCGCAGGCGGAACGCGTTGTCGCGCGCGTCGAACACGACGTGGCCGGTGACGTCGGCGGGCATCAGGTCCGGCGTGAACTGCACGCGCGCGAATCGTCCCCCGAACGTGCGCGCGAGCGCCAGCACGAGCAGCGTCTTGCCGAGTCCCGGGACACCCTCGATCAGCACGTGACCGCCCGCGAAGAACGCGAGCAGCACGTGATCGACGGCGTCGGCTTGGCCGATGACGACCTTGCCGATCTCGGCGCGGATGCGCTTGACCCGTTCGGTCGCCGCGGCGACGTCGGCGTCGCTCTGCATGGGTACCTCGGGCGCGGGTGTGTCGTTCACAGCGATCTCCGGATCCGTTCGAGAGTGCGCACCATGCGCACGAAAGTGGCGGCGGACGGCGACGCCGTCGTGGCTTCGCGGACGTCGTCCGTCCCGAGTTCGGCGGCCTGCGCGAGTTCGTGCTCGCGCGTGGTGACGTCCCGATGTGCGAGGTCGGGGCGCGTGCGCGTGATCGAGCGATCCAAAGCGCTGCGCGCCGACGCGACCATGGCGACGTACGCGCGCGAGCGCAGCAGGTACTCGCCCGACGCACGCACGTGATCGGCGAAGTCGCGCAGGTCGTCGACCGGGTCGGGGATCCGCGGGCCGAAGCGCTTGCCGGCGCGCCACGCCCACAGCATCAGCAGGACGACCAACGGCGCGAGCATCGGCCACGCCGCGGTCCACAGCCGCTTCAAGAACCCGACGTTGCCGTCGACATCGAACGCGATCCACGCGCCGCGCGTGCCGGGCCGCAACCGCGCGATGCGCAGCGCGAACTCGGCGTGGTCGTGCTTGCCGATGTGGCCGTTCGCGATCGGATCGACCGAGCCGAGCACGGTCACGCGGCCGCGCCCGCGCTCGAACGAGATGCACTTCGCGTGGGCGGGATCGACGCCGAACGTGTCGGCGGCCGCGGCCGTGGTCGACACGAATTGCGCGCCGTCGAGATCGACCTCGAGCTCGGAGCCGCCGAGATCGAGGTCGGGGCTCGGTCCGGAGATCGTGTGCGTCGATCGGACCGAGAACCCGAAGGTCTTGGCGAAGGCAGCGGGCGCGTCGCCGTCGCCGTCGTCGCGGCCGTCCGCGTCGTCGTCGATGCGCTCGAGCAGTTCCGACCAGGGCGATCCACTCGGAAGTGCGATCACGAGGTGACCGCCGCGGTCGACCCAGTCGCGCATCGACTCGAGCATGCTGCGCGCGACGCGACGTCCGTCGCCGACGACGATCAAGGTGTGATCGGTCGGCGGCGGCGCGGCGATGATGCGTCGACTCTCGGTGGGCAGACCGAGCTTCGTCAGGATGCGCTCGCACGCGAGCAGCGGATTCGCGCGCGCGGCGGGGCTCTCGTCGAACGAGACCTCGACCTCCTCGAAATGGCCCTTGCTGGCGAGCCAGAACCCGGCCGCGACGAGGACGCCGAGAACGACCACGAGGAGGATGCCGCCGACGACGCGCCGGTTCATGCCGCGCTCCGCACGGGGAAGTGCGTGGCGAACGCGTCGCACAGCGTGACGAACGCCTCGCGCGAGATCGCGCGGTGCGCGTACGCGACCGTGATGCGTGCGTTCGTCAGAGCGTCGAACGCCGCCGATCGCGGTGCGTCCACGAGCGCGCGCACGCGGCGCGAGCAATCCCCCTCGGTGTCGCCGGGCTCGAGCTGCAAGCCGTCGTCGGCCACCAGCCGCGACAACGTCGCGCGGTACAGCAGGCTCAACGCCGCCTCGAGTTCGCCCGCGTCGAACGCGGCGAGGGCCGCGCCCGGTACGTCGTCGGGGATCGACTCGGGACGCAGGTCGAGTCCCATGACGTCGAGCGCGGGCGATTGCGTCGGTTCGCGGAGTCGGCGCAGCTCGCGCCAACGTCGGATCGACAGCACGATCACGATCGTGAGCACGACGACGAACGATGCCCACGTCACGATCGTCGACAGGGACGTGCCCGGCGTGGAGGGTCGGTGCATCGGCATCTCGAGCCCAGGGATCGCGTTCGGAGCGATCTCGTGCTTCAACTTCTCGAGCTCGGGCGCGCCGCGCTGTTCCCGACGTCGATCGTTGTCCCACACCCATTGGCGGTTCTTCGTCGTGCCGCCGAAGTCTTCGCTCGCGAGCACGCCCCGGACGGCAGTGCGGATCTCGGCCTTCGTCGGAGTCGCGTCCTGTGCGTGCGCGACGCCCGTGCCGAACAGTGCGCCGCAGGTGACGAGCGCGAGCACCGCCTTGCCGAGCGCCGTCGTCGCGCGCGAACGCGTGGGGCGGCGCGCTTCGATGTCGTGCGCGAGCCGACGGAACGCGACGTCGAGGTCCCAGCCCTCGAGGTGCGCACGGCGGTCGATGTACAGCGCGAATCCGCACGACGCGTGCAGCAAGCCGTTCAGCGAATACGTCACGACGAAGATCGCGTTGCTGACGTGCTGGTACGCACCGACCGACGCGAGCATGCGCTCCCAATCGTCGAAGTCGAACTTCGGCAGGAAGTCGTCCGGCACCAACGTCCAGATCGACCCGTGCAGCAGCAGCGCGACGAACGACTCGAAGTGAGCGCCCGCGAACGCGACGAACGACGCCTTGCCGCCATGGTCCTGCGCGATGAGGCGCTGGCGCTCGCGCAGCGCTTTGCCTCGCACGCCTTCGAGCACGACGACGGGCGTCAGGATCCCGCGTGCCGGGTTCAAGCGATGCGGGAACAGCCCGACCAGCGTGTGCCGTCCCCACAGCCGCGGCACCGCCTTCGCGACGGCGCCGAGCGTCGGCGGCGTCGCGAACAGTGCGCGGCCGAGCACGAACACGGGCACGCGCTCGAACACGGGCTTGAACCAGAACAGCAGCAACGGGAGCGCGAACACTCCGCTGCCCG
>JAEUIB010000898.1 GCA_016795255.1 Planctomycetota bacterium | reverse complement strand
GAAGTCCGACGAGTGGCCGATGGAACGAGGGCCGCGAGATCGAACGATCTCGCGGCCCTCGTCGCGTTCCGGATCTCGCGGCTTTTTCCCCGAACCGAACTCCGAGGCGTCGGTACCAGCCAGCACCGGAATGGAGCCGTTCGCACTGGAGGATCGGAATCGATGAAGTCGTCCCGCATCGTCATGGCCATCGCCGCTTGCGCGATGGTGGCCCCGCTCGCGCTGGCCGGCGGCAAGCCGAAGCTCAAGGACTCGGTGAAGTTCGCGAAGACCTGGGAGGCGGCCGTCGCGGAAGCGAAGCTGCTGAACCTCCCGATCGTCGTCCACAGCCACGGTTTCTACTGCGGTCCGTGCTGGGGCATGCACGCGTCGGTGCTGCAGAACAAGGACTACATCAAGTTCGCGGACAAGAACACGGTCGAGGTCATCTCGCTGAGCCGCCTCGACGAAGGGATCGAGAAGAAGGAGCATCGCGCCGAGACATATGAAGTGACGGAGAACGGCGAGAAGAAAACCTACCTCGTCGAGTTCCCCGGCATGACGGTCGACGAGATGCTGGCGCTGAACCGTAGTCCGGCGGCGCGCTTCAACGACACCGGCGGTGTCCCGTTCACGGCGGTCATCGATCCGTGGACCGAGAAGGAAATGCAGCGCTGGTCGGGCGGCACCGCATCGGGCGCCATCCAGGACGGAGTGCTCGCGGCACGCAAAGTCCTGACGAAGGAGCACGGCGAAGGCGTCGAGCGCAAGGCGCTGCGCGAATGCGACGAGAACCTCGCCGAAGCGCGCGCGCTGTCCGGCAAAGGCGAGTTCGCGAAGGCGATCGAGTCGCTGAAGAAGGCGGACGGCATCGCGAAGGGCTCGCAACTGCTCCAAGAGCGCTCGACCGCCGCGCGCGACGAAGTCGTGGCCGCCGCGACGGCCGCTCTCGATGCGATCGAGACCTTGAAGGACTCGGATGCCGCGAAGGCGAAATCCGAGCTGTCGAAGCTGACCGCCAAGCTGCGGGGAACGGGACTCGAGGAGCGCGCGAAGGCGCTCGCGACGGAACTCGCCGAGGCGAGCTGACCCGACTCGAACTGCGTCGTCAGGGACAGGCCGGGGACAGGTGCGACACCTGTCCCCGGCCTGTCCCCGCCCTGTCCCCGAGATCGTTCAGGCCTCGCCGCGCAGCAGCAGCGGCCAGAAGCGCGCTCGTCGCTCCGTGCGCAACAGCACGAGATGCACGAGGCCGAACAGCACGTCGACCGCGGCGAACACGTGGAAGAACGGCGCGACGTCGGCGAACACGACCGACGCGTGCAGGTACGCGCCGCCGAGCAGGCGGATGACGATGGCTCCCGCCACGTTGCGCAGGTTGCGCTCGAGGTCGTGCGCGGCGAACGCGTAGAACACGCCGAGACCGATCAGCAGCACGCCTTGCATGCGCGCGTAGAACGGCTCCGCGGGGAACGGGATCGGCAGCAGCTTCGACAGCGGCTCGAGCGCGAGCACGATCGTCGCACCGACCAGCAGGTCGTACGCCGCACCGATGAACATCGACGCTCGCAGACGATTCGCGTTCATCGGATCCGAGTCTCCCGTCGGGTGCGCGGCCTGGCTATGCTCCCTCGCTCGTTTTCGGCGTCCGCGAGGAGAGGCCACACATGTCCGACGTGCGCAACGTGATCATCATCGGGTCGGGACCGGCCGGCTACACCGCGGGAATCTACACCGCGCGTGCGAACCTGAAGCCGCTGATGTTCGAGGGCATCCAGCCCGGCGGCCAATTGATGATCACGACCGACGTCGAGAACTACCCGGGCTTCCCCGAGGGCGTCGAAGGCCCGCATTTGATGGAGCTGTTCAAGAAGCAGGCCGAGCGCTTCGGCACCGAGACGATGACGCAGAACGTCGACAAGGTCGACTTCTCGAAGCGCCCGTTCCGCGTGTGGTCCGAGGGCAAGGAGTACGCGGCGCAGACGATCATCGTCGCGACCGGCGCGACCGCGAAGCTGATCGGCCTCGAGTCCGAACAGAAACTGATGGGCTACGGCGTGTCCGCGTGCGCGACGTGCGACGGGTTCTTCTTCAAGGACAAGGACGTCTGCATCGTCGGCGGCGGCGACACCGCGATGGAAGAAGCGAACTTCCTGACGCGCTTCGCGAAGAAGGTCCACGTCATCCATCGCCGCTCCGAGCTGCGCGCGTCGAAGATCATGCAGCAGCGCGCGATGGCGAACCCGAAGATCGACTTCATCTGGAACACCGAAGTCATCGAGGTGCTGGATCCGGCGAAGAAGAGCATCGAAGCACTGCGCTTGCGCGACACCGTGACCGGCGCCGTCACCGTGCGTCCGACCGAGGGCTTGTTCGTCGCCATCGGCCACCAGCCGAACACCAAGATCTTCGAGGGCCAACTGGCCACGAACGACGTCGGCTACCTCGTGACGACGCAGACGACGCGCACCAGCGTCGATGGTGTCTTCGCGTGCGGCGACGTGATGGATCCGGTCTGGCGCCAGGCGATCACGGCCGCGGGAACGGGCTGCGCCGCCGCGATCGACGCCGAGCGTTGGCTCGAAGCGCACGGCGACCACTGACCGCGGTGTTCGCACAGGGCCGCGTCGTTCGCGTCCCGCACGTCGCGATCGTCACTCGCG
>JAEUIB010000896.1 GCA_016795255.1 Planctomycetota bacterium | reverse complement strand
TGCTCGAAGCGCAGGCGGCCGATCGCGGTGTTCTGCGCCACCCATTCGGCGTGCTGGAACACGGTCTTCGACACTTCCGCGCGCAGGCGCTCGAGGTACGGCGCGATCTTCGAGAACAGCAACAGGCCCTCGGCGGCGTTCTCGACCAGGTACTCGGCGTGCGCGATCTTGTGATGCGCCATGCCGTAGACCATCTCCCAGTACGTGGAGACTTGGCGGAACGCGGCGTTGTGCGGGTGATCGGGCTTCGTCACCGCGACGCACTCGTCGTAGTTGCGCGGCAGGAACTTCGCGTTCATCGCGTCGCGCGACGCGCGCATGACCGCTTCGCGCCGCAACTCGTACAGCCGGATGACCAGCTCGGCGTCACGGTAGTCGGGAGCTTCGACGCTCATCGGTCCCACCCTCCGGCGCGGCGTGCTCGCGACGTCCTGCGACGGTGGCTGCCGCTCGACACTGATCCGGCCATAAGTGGAGCCGAGGAAGGGATTTGAACCCTCAACCCCCGCTTTACGAAAGCGGTGCTCTACCGTTGAGCTACCTCGGCGACCGGGCACGTGCCGTCAAAGAAGGCGGAGGTTCTAACAGACCCCCGAGCACAAAGGAAGCCGCCATTCGTCGGCTGTCCGGCCATCCGAACTTCAGGTCACGAAGTCGAGCGGGACGTCCGAGCGGACGAGGCCGGCGGCCGCCGCGCGCTGCAGCAACGTCGTGACGCCCTTGCGGCCGCGGTCGCCGAGATCGAGCGTGAAGTCGTTGACGTACATCCCGACGAAGCGGTCGTTGCGCGCGTCGTCGATCCCGCGGCCGAAGCCCTTCGCGTACGCGAGAGCAGCTTGACGGTGCTCGAGTCCGTACTCGATCGAGCGCTGCAAGACGCGCTGGATCTTGCGCTGCAGGTCGTCCGGCAGATCACGCCGCACCGCGTTGATGCCGAGCGGCAGCGGCAGCGACGTCTCGCGCTTCCACCATGCGCCGAGGTCTTCGACCTTGTGGACGCCGTAGTCGCCCCACGTCAATTGACCCTCGTGGATCAAAAGCCCGACGTCCTCGGTGCCGGCAGCCACCGCATCGAGGATCGCGTCGAACGGCAGCGACTTCGTGCGCGCCTGCGGGAAGTACAGCTTCAGCGCGAGGTACGCGGTCGTCCGCACGCCCGGGACCGCGATCGGGACGTCGCGCAGTTGGTCCTTCGTGCGCGCGGTCTTCGAGACGAGCAGCGGTCCGTACCCGTCGCCGACCGACGCTCCGCACGTCGTCATGCGGTACTTGTCCGCGACGTACGTGTACCCGTGCAGCGACAGCGCTGTGATGTCGAGCTCGCCGCGCTCCGCGCGCTCGTTGCAGGACTGGATGTCCGACAGCACGTGCTCGAACGCGAGCCCCTCGGTGTCGATCTTGGGCTGTCCGGCGAGCGCGTAGAACATGAACGCGTCGTCGGGATCCGGGCTGTGGCCGAGCGTCAGGGGCTTCGTCGTCATCGCGAACTCCGGCGCGAGGGGAAGCCGGGGATGTTACCAGCCGACCCGCCGGCCCGCCCTCGGGCGGCGAGGGCGGATGCAAAGGAATGGCGCGGAGCGCGCGGCGCCGCTCCGCGCCATTGAGGGTGCCGTTCCAGCACCGCGAGGACGTGGCCCGACCGGGGGCCGACCGGGAAGTGGAGTGCAGAGAGAGCCCGCGCCGACGCGCTTCGAAGGTCACACGTCGTGGGGTCGGTCGGAGGTCAGGTCGTCACTCACGGGGGTGTTCCGAAACGGAACCCGTTCTCGTCGTCGTCGAATCTCGTCGTTCGAAGAGGCCGGGAGCGCCAGCCGGCTTGTTCCGGTGACCCCACCACCGTGGCTCACGGTGGCGGCGTCCGTCGGCCGGCGCTCCCGACGTCGATCAGTTGTTCTGGTTGCCTCCGCCACCACCCGGCCCGCGACCGAAGCCGCCGAAGCCGCCCGGCCCGCGGCCGCCGCGGCCGAACGGATTGCTGAACTTCTCGTCGTAGGTCGCGAGCTGCTCGGTGGTCAGGACCTTCGACAGCTCGGTCTTGGTTTCGGCGCGGAGCTTGTCGAACGTGTCGCGCATCGCCTGGAAGTCGCCGCTGCCGTCGAACATCTTCGTGCGCAGCTCGTCGCGCTTCTTCTCTTCGGCGGCGAGCGTCTTGCGCATCTCGTTCGACTGGTACGGCGTCAACTTCAGTTCGGTCGTGATCTGCGCCATGCGTTGCTCGAAGCGCTCTTGATCGCGCTTCGCACGCTCTTCTTCGCGCGCCTTCTCTTCCTTCGCCTTGACGTCGGCGATCACGCTCGCGATCTCCTGGCGGAACGTGTCGGGCAACGGCGCGTCGGGATCGCGCAGCGACGTCACGAGGTCGCGCAGCTCGGGCTCGAGTTGCTTCGACGGCGCTGCGTGCTCCAGCGTCTCGACGCGCGTCGGCGTGTCGTTCGCGACCGGCCGGCTCTCGAGCACGTCGAGCCTCGTGCGCAGGTCCTCGTTGACGCGCGCGACGTCCGCGAGCGCCTTCTTCAACGCAGCGACTTCGTCGGGATTCGCGATCGCGGCGTCGCTCGAGGCCGGAGCGGAACTGGTCGCGACGAAGCCACCGACGGCGCCGCCGGCGACCGCGGTCAGGACGGAAACGAGCAGAACGGATTTCATCGGGATCAAACCTCGAACATCGCCTGTGCGGACTCGGGAACGACGACCTCGACGTGATCGAGGTCGGAGATCGTGTACGTGGACTTGGACTTGCGCTCCATCGTGCGCTCGCCGAAGGAGATCGACATCTGCGTGTCGAGCAGGATCGACTCGATCGAGCCTTGCGGGCCGACGACGATCTCGAACGTGCCGGACGCGGTGCGTTCCGGCATCTCGGCTTCGTCGCCGCCGCGCATGCCGCGCATGCCGCCCATCGGCATCAGCACGTCGATCGCCGCTTCCGTGAGCTTGCCCGAGTAGACGACCTTGCCGTCGCGCTCGGACTTCGTCACGGCGTCGACTCCGGCGCCGACCTGCTCGGCGAGTTTGTGCGGCGCGCGGATCTGCAGCAGGCTCATCATCCCGAAGCCGCCGCGGCCGTCGCGCGGCGGGCCGCCTTCGCCACGACGCGCGGCGGGCGGAGCCTCACCACCGGCGGGCGGAGTGCCGGCGCCACCGGCTTGCGGCGGCGTGCCACCTTCGGCTTTCGGCGCCTCGGCACCGCCGGCCGGCGGCGTCCCGCCCTCGGCGGGCGGCGCACCACCTTCGTCGCGCGGAACACGACCCGGGCGGAAGCCGCGGCCGCGCATCGATTCGCGGTCGAGCTTCTCGAACGTGCCGTCGGCGTTCTTCACGGCGAGCGTTTCGCCTTGGAGGAACGCTTCCATCTCGCCCTGGACCAGATGCAGCGGCTTGCCGCTCTGGAAGCGCGCCTTCGTGACGACCGGCGGCCGAGGCGTCGCCGGTGCGTC
>JAEUIB010000892.1 GCA_016795255.1 Planctomycetota bacterium | reverse complement strand
TCGGCGGCGCTGCTCGCGAGACTCGGTCCGAGCAATTGACGCAGACGCCTGCGCGCCAGCGTCACCAGCGATCGCACGCTGCTCTCGCCGATCGACAGCGCCTCGGCGGCGTCCTGCGGCGAGTTCTGTTCGAGCACGACCAGCACGAACGCTTCGCGTTCGCGCGGGGACAGGCGCGCGAGCGCGTCCTGCAGCAGTTCGACGACTTCGTTCGCCGCGGCCGCGTCGTGCGGATCGGGCAGCGCGGCGACCGGCATCGAATCCGCGGCGCCGAGCTCGATCTGCTCGCGGACGCGCTGACGGCGCATGCGGTCGCGGCACAAGTTCATGACCACGGCGTTGCGCCAGGTCGAGAATCGGCGCGTCGCATCGAAGCTCGCCAGCCGATCGTGGAGATGCACCATCGCGTCGCGCGCCGCTTCGTCCGCGCGGGCCGGGTCGACGAGGATGCCGAAGCAGATGCGGTAGACCGCCGGGAACTCGCGGCGGTACCACGCGTCGAACGCGTCGGCGTCGCCGGCGATCGTGCGGACCAGGATGGGGTCGGACGGGATCGGATTCACCGAAGGCTCCTACGCGCGCGCCGCCGTCGGTGCTGAACCGGCGGCACGGACTTGCGAAGAACATGGCGCGTCGGCGCCGTCGCCGCAACCCCGCTCCACCTCATCGGCTACGGTCGTGCCGCCACCCGAGTGCCAGCAGACCGAGGCTCGCGACCAGCGCGGCGAGGCTGATGGCTCGGCCCAGCGCGACGCTCGCAGGCTCGTACTCGAACACGACTTCGGTCGATCCGGCCGGCACGAACACCGCTCGGAACGCGAGGTCTCCGGGCAACACGTCGGCCGGCTTGCCGTCGACCGTCGCCTGCCATCCGGGGGCGAACGAGTCGCGCAGCACGAGCCAGCCGTCGCGCGTCCCACCGTCGAGCCGGACGACGACGCGTTCGGGAATCGACTCGTCGACGATCGTCGCGGTCGGCAGCACTCCGTCGGCATCGGCGATCGGCGGGACGTCGTCGACGGCGATGCCCGGGATCCCGAGACGCACCGGTCCGCCGGCCGGCGCGTCGACGACGAGCCGCGCCGCCGCCGCCCAGTCGGCGCCGCGATCGAGCGCCATCGCATCGGCGACGACGTCCGCGCGCGGCCTTGCGCGTTCGTTGCGCAGCACGAACGCCGACCCGAAACGACCGTCGAGGACGATGCCGGGCGGGAGTTCGGACGGCGGCTCGCCGACGCCGAGGATCGCGCGCACGCACAGCAGATCGAGCGCGCGCGACGCGAGTTGTTCGGTCGTCGACAGCGCGCCGAGCGCGACGCCTTGATCGATCGCAGGTCCGAATCCTGCGGCGGCGAGCGTCATCCAGCCCTTCGGCGGCGACACCGTGTAGCACCACGCGTCGCGCAGGCCGTAACACGCCGCGAGGTTCGGCGACAGCGCGATGCCGAGCAGGCCCTGCGGTCGCTCCGGCGCGTTGAAGCGCGCGATGCGTCCGCTCGTTCCGACGTTTTGTTGGAGGTGCGTGATCGCCGCGTGCTGGCCGAGAAAGCCCGCGGCAGGTTGCGCGGCCGTGCGCGGCCACGCGTGCACGACGAGATCCGCCGCCAACACGAGCACGAGCGGGAACCAGCGCATGCGTTCAGCGGTCGCGCGCGTCGCGAGGAACAACGCGATC
>JAEUIB010000830.1 GCA_016795255.1 Planctomycetota bacterium | reverse complement strand
CGAGCGGCGGCAGGTCGATTGTGAACGAGTGCGGCTTGCCCTGCGATTCCTGCGCCTGCGTGTCGACGCGCGCGACCTTCGTCGCGCCGCTACCGCCGAAGAGCGTGTCGTCGGTGTTGACGGCGACGCGCCACGTGCCGGCCTTCGGCACGCCGACGCGGTAGCCCGGCCGCGGGATCGGCGTGAAGTTGAACAGCGCCGCGACCGGCGGATCGGCCTCGTCGCCGTGCCGAAGCACGAGGAACACGCTCTGGTCGGCGTCGCGGCAATCGATCCACTCGAAGCCGAGCTTGCTCGTGTCCTTGACGTGCATCGCGCGTTGCTCGCGGTACAGCCGGTTCAGCGCGGCGAGGCAGTCCTTCAAGCCGCGGTGCTCGGGCTTCTCGAGCAGCGACCAGTCGAGGTCGGTCTCGTGGTTCCACTCGCGCCACTGTCCGAGCTCGGCGCCCATGAACAGCAGCTTCTTGCCGTTCTGCGCGAACATCCACGCGAAGCACAAGCGCAGGTTCGCCCGCATGCGCCATTCGTCGCCGGGCATCTTCGACAGCAGCGAGCGCTTGCCGTGGACGACCTCGTCGTGCGACAGCGGCAGCATGAAGTTCTCGGAGTCCGAATAGACCTGCCGGAACGTCATCTTGTTGTGGATGAACTTGCGATGGATCGGGTCGGCCTGCATGTACTCGAGCGTGTCGTGCATCCAGCCCATGTCCCACTTCATGCCGAAGCCGAGACCTCCGAGGTACACGGGCTTCGACACCATGGGCCACGACGTCGACTCTTCGGCGATCACCTGGACGTCGGGATACGCCGCGTAGACGACCTCGTTCAGCTTGCGCAGGAACGCGATCGCTTCGAGGTTCTCCTTGCCGCCGAACTGGTTCGGGACCCACTCGCCTTCCTTGCGCGAGTAGTCGAGGTAGAGCATCGACGCGACCGCGTCGACGCGCAGACCGTCGAGGTGGAAGCGATCGAGCCAGAACAGCGCGGAGCTGATCAGGAACGACACGACCTCGAAGCGGCCGTAGTTGAAGATGTTCGAGTTCCAGTCCGGGTGATGGCCCTTCTTCGGATCCGCGTGCTCGAACAGGTGCGTGCCGTCGAAGAAGCCGAGCGCCCAGCCGTCCTTCGGGAAGTGGGACGCGACCCAGTCGAGGATCACGCCGATGCCCGCCTGGTGCAGGACGTCGACGAAGTGCATGAAGTCCTGCGGCGTGCCGTAGCGCGACGTCGGCGCGAAGTACCCGGTCACGCCGTAGCCCCACGAGCCGTAGAACGGGTGCTCGGTGATCGGCATCAATTGGACGTGCGTGAAGCCGAGCTCGGTGACCCACGCCGCGAGCTTGGGCGCGAGTTCGCGGTACGTCAGGTGTTCACGACCGTTGCGCAGCCACGAGCCGAGATGGAGTTCGTAGACCGAGATCGGCTGGTCGAGCTTCTGCTTCGCGCCGCGCGCCGCCATCCACGCCGCGTCGCCCCACGCGTAATCGTGGATCCACACCTTCGAGCCGGTCTGCGGCGGGACCTCGGTGTAGAACGCGAACGGGTCGGCCTTGTCGACCGTGTAGCCGTTCAGCTTCGACACCAGATGGAACTTGTAGAGCGCGCCGACCTTCACGCCGGGGACGAAGGCCTGCCAGATGCCGCTCTTGCCGACCCGCTTCATCGGGTGGGCCTTCTTGTCCCAATCGTTGAAGCCGCTGACGACGGACACCTTCGCCGCGTTGGGCGCCCACACCGAGAACGTGACGCCCTTGACGCCGTTCTGCGTGACGACGTGCGCGCCGAGCTTCTCGTAGAGCCGGAAGTGCGAGCCTTCGTTGAACAGGTGCAAGTCGGTCGCGGTGATCCGCTGAGCGCTCACGTCGTGCGGAGGGTTCGCGTCCGTCATTGGTAGATCCCTCACATCAGCCCGGTTGCCCGGCCTGCGGTGGGTGATCCCCTTTCCAACCGTACGTGCGGTTTTCCCGCATACGGCTGACCGATGGTCTTCTCATGTCGCATGCGTGCTCCCTGGGTAGCGGATCG
>JAEUIB010000820.1 GCA_016795255.1 Planctomycetota bacterium | reverse complement strand
CTCGAGTTGTCGTCCGAGGTTCTGTGCGCACGGCTCCGCCAACGGCAGCACCGGCGCGAGCAGCGCGATCGCCGCCAGGACCGCGAGTGTGACCGCGGCGACTCGGCCTGCTCGATGGACCGCGTTCATCGCAGCTCCACGCGCGGATCGAGCCCGTGCAGCGCGACGTCGATCGCCGCGTTCAGCACCGCGACCAACCCGAAGTAGAGCAGCAGCACTCCGGACGCGAGCGTGTAGTCGCGGTTCTGCACGCTCGTGACGAAGAACGAACCCATGCCCGGGATCGCGAAGATCTGCTCGACGACCAGCGATCCCGTCAGCACCGCCGCCGTCGCCGGACCGAGCCACGTCACGAGCGGCGTCAACCCCGCACGCAACGCGTGGCCGAGCAGCACGCGGCGCCGTGGCAGCCCCTTCGCCGTCGCCGTGCGCACGAACGCCGAGTCCATCGCGTCGAGCATGCCCGCGCGCACGAGCCTCGCCGCGCCGGCCGCCAGCGGGATCCCGAGCGCGAGCGCCGGCAGCACCAGGTGCGCCAACGAATCGAATCCCGCCACCGGGAACCAGCCGAGCCAGAAGCCGAACACGAGCACGAGCACGGTCGCCAGCACGAAGTTCGGCACCGCGAGCCCGAGAGCGAACACCGCCGCCATCGCCGCGTCGGCGGCCCGCCCGCGTCGCGCCGCCGCGAAGACCCCGGCCGGGATCCCGAGCAGCAACGCGACGAACAACGCCGCCGAGCCGAGCGCCGCCGAGCGCGGGAACGTCTCCGCGATGATCTGGTTGACCGACGTGTTGCGGTACGAGAACGACGGCCGCAGATCGCCGCGCACGAACACGTCGGTGAAGTACTCGCGGTACTGCGTGCCGAGCGGTTGATCGAGCCGGAACTTCGACTCGATCGCGCGCCGGATCTCCGGCTGCAGCTGCCGGTCCTCGTCGAACGGCCCGCCGGGCGCGAGACGGATCAGGAAGAACGACGCCGTGAACACGGCGACGAGCAGCAGCGCGATCGTGGCGAGCTTGCGCAGCAGGTACGGGATCATTCGCGCACGACCGACAGACGATCGAGGGGATGCAGATCGAGCGCGTTCGCCGTGAACCCGCGCACGCGCGGCGCGACGAGGTTCGCCTGACCGCGATGCGCGACCGGTGCGAACGGCCCGTGGTCGAGCAGATGGCGTTCCGCGCGCACGAGCAGTGCGAGGCGCTCCGCCGGATCGACGAGCTTCGCCGCGTCGTCGAGCATCGCGTCGTACGCGGGGTCCTTCCAGCCGGTGCGGTTGTTCGACGAGTCCGCGCGGAACACGTCGAGGAACGTCGTCGGATCGAGGAAGTCCGCGGTCCAACTGCCGAGGCAGACGTCGTAGCGCAGCGACCGCATCGAATCGAGGAAGACCTTGCTCTCCTGCGGCTGGATGCGGACCTTCACGCCGAGCACCTCGCGCCAGCGATCGGCCATCGCTTCGGCGACGCGGCGCACGGACTCGTCGGCGGTGAACAACAGCTCGACTTCGGGGAACCCGCGACCCTCGGGGAAGCCGGCCTCGGCAAGTAGCGACCGTGCTTCCCGAGTCTCGGTCTCGCTTCGAGCCTCGATCGGCGCGCTCGACTCGCCGCGCAATTCGGCGGGAACGAACGATCGAGTCGGCCGCTCACCCTCGCGATACACGCGAGCGCACAGCGTGCCCCGATCGACCGCGCGATCGAACGCCCGCCGCACGCGCCCGTCCGCGAACACGTCGCGGGTGACGTTGAACCGCAGGATGTTGGTCGCGAGGAACGGGTGCTTCGACAGCTCGGGTTCGCCCTCGAGCGCCGTGATGGCGAGCGGTGGGATGCGATTGACCCAATCGACTTGGCCCGTCAGGAACAAGTTCAACGCGGTCGACGCCTGACCGACGGTGTACGCGTCGACGACGTCGAGCGCGACGCCGTCCTTGCCGTGCCAATGCGGGTTCTTCGCGATGCGGATCCGGTCGCGCAGTCGCCGCAGTTCGAGGCGGTACGGTCCGTTGCCGACGTGCGTGCCGGGCAACGACCAGGCGTCGCCGTGCGTCGCGATCCGATCGACGGGGACCGGCGAGAACGCGAAGTGCGCGGTCAGCGCCGGGAACCACGGAGCGCGCTCGACGAGGCGCACGCGCAGCGTGCGCTCATTCGGCGCGCTGACGCCTGAGCCGTCGCCGATCGGGCGGAACAACCCGCGGTTCGGACAGCCGGTCGCCGGCGCGAGCGCCCGCGCCCACGAGCGCACGAAGTCGTTCGCGACGAGCGGAGTCCCGTCGCTCCACGTCGCGGCGGGCCGCAGGTGGAACGTGTAGCCGAGCCCGTCGGCGTCGACGTCCCAGCGCTCGGCGACGCCGGGGATCGGCGCCAGCGTGTCCGGATCGATGCGGCACAAGCCTTCGAACAGCGCGCCGACCATCATGCCATCGGCGAACGACGACGCTTGATGGGGGTCGAGCGTCGCGACGTCCTTCGGCAACACGAAGCGGAAGTCGGCGGGGGGCAGGCGACCGGGCCGCCCGTAGACGAAGCCGAGCACGGGCAAACCGAGCAGCAGTGCGGCTGCCGCGAACGCTCGCCGTGTCGATCTCGCACCCGCCATCGCCATGCGCGGACGATACCGGCGGGCATGCAACGAAAACAGCCGCACGCGACCTCGGTCGCGTGCGGCTGTTTCGATCGCGCGGGGAGCGCGATCCGGGTCACGTCACCGCGGCGTCATTGCGACGCGAGCGTGTTCTCGCGGTAGGGCGTGATGTTCGTGATCGACGCCTTGACCGTGATGATCAGGTTCTCGGCTTCGTCGTCGAGACCCTTCTGACGGAACAGCACGCCGATCAGCGGAATGCGACCGAGCCACGGCACCTCGGCGGTGCGGTTGATGTAGTTCAGGCGCTTCAGACCACCGAGGATCAGCGAGCCCTGGTCGGGGACGCGGACCGTCGTCTGCGCGGTCTGCACCTTCAGCTCGGGGAGCTGGAACGTCACCGGGACCGAGAAGCCGGCCAGCGACGTCGTGAAGGTGCGGATCGGGCGCAGCAGATCGGCGACCGTCGCCTGGACTTCGAGCGTGATGTACTTGCGGTCGTACGAGATCGTCGGGCGGACGTCGAGGACGACACCCTCCTGGATGATCCCGACGTTCGGGTTCGCGATGAACGCCGAGTTCGCGACGTCGACGTCGAAGTCCTGAATGAACGAGATCTGGTTCGCGACCGTGAAGAACGCGCGCTCGGTGTTCACGACGGTCAGGATCGGAGTCGAGATCGTCGTCGCGAACTCGCTCTTCTCGACCGCGCGGATCACCGCGTTGTATTCCGACTCACCCTGGAACAGCGCGACCTGGAACGTCGCGCCACCGACGGTCGACAGCGAGCGGCCGAGGGCCGACTCGAAGAAGTTCTGCGTGAACGCGCGGACGTCACCCTCCGAGCCGTCGTTGAAGAACGCGCCCGCGACCGGGTTCAGGCCGGCGCCGGTCGCGAGACCGGGACCGCTGTTGTCGGCCGCCGTACCGGCGTTGTCCTCGAGGCCGAAGGTCACGTCGTTCAGGAACGCCTCGGTGCCGGGGCCGGAGCCGCCGAGACCGCGGAAGTCGACGCCGATCTCCTGGATGAAGCCTTCGCGGATCGTGATGAAGCGCGATTCGATCGTCACGACCGACGACGCGAAGCGACGCAGGTCATCGAGGAACTGCGCGATCTGGAGATGCGTGGCCGGCGTGTGGACGACGAGGATCTGCGAGTTGTTCGCGACGTCGATCGAGTAGCCGCCACCGTCCCACGACTCGCGGGCGATGTTCTCCTTGATCAGCGTGACGATCTCTTCCGGCTGGACGACCGCGACGCCGGCGACTTCACCGCCGAACGGGCCGCCCGACGTCTCGTCCTGTTCCTCGCCCGGCTTCGGGATGCGGCCGATGACCGGACCCTTGAAGTCGGTCTGCGCGAACGTCAGGTCCTGGACCGAGTGGAAGCGCGGCACACCCTTGGCGAGCGCCTTTTCCTTCTTGGTCATGAACACGACGCCGTGACGCACGGTCCACGTCAGGCCTTCGCCGGCCTGCGCGGTGACGATGTTCAGCAGCGACTCGACGGGGATGTCGGTCAGCGTCGACAGGTTCAGCGGCGTTCCGCCGGAGTCGAGCTCGGCCTTCACCTCGGGGTCGATGACGATCGGCACGCCCGAGATGATCGAGATGCCGTTGACGGCCTCGGCGACCGGCATGTCCGGGAACGCGATCGACGCGATGCGGGTGTTGGCGACGCGCTGACGCAGTTCCTTGTCCTGCGGGCTCTCGAGTTCGCCGAGCGCGAGCAGGCTCGTCGCCGAGCGCTTGTCGGAGATCTTGCGCCACTCGTCGGCGTCCGGACCGGTGTGGATGTCCGCGTACGGGATGCGGGTCTCTTCGATCTCCTGCTTCCAGCGGCGGAACTCTTCCTTGCGCTTCGCGACGGCCTCGTCGTTCGCCGACGAGCGCTGCGCTTCGATCGCCGCGGCGTTCAGCCGGCGCGCGCGATCGCTGTGCGGGTCCTGCTTCAGCACCTCGTTCGACAGACGCTCGGCGTCCGCGAAGTCGTTGCGGTTGTAGGCCGCGATCGCGTCGTCGAGCAGCACGAGCAGTTGCGCCTGCTTGCGCTCGACCGCCGCGCGCTCTTCGGCCTGGATCTTCTCGAACGCCTGCTCGTCGCGCTCACGCGACGTCTCGGCCTTCGACTTGGCGCGCGCGCGCTCGGCCTGTTCCTTGGCCGCCGTCGCGCGCTCTTCCAGGTTGCCCCAGTTCACGGAGACCGGCGCGACGCGGATGTGGTTCAGCACCTGCTCGAAGTACAGGATCGCGTCGTCGACGCGGTTCTGCTCGAGCAGCTTCATGCCTTCCGCGTACGTCGCTTCGGCTTCCATCTGCAGCTGCTGCTGCTTGATCTTCCAGCGCTCTTCGGCTTCGGCGGCGACCTTGGTCGCGTCGTCCGTGCCGGAGTCCTGCGTCATCGCCGAAGCGGCGACGACCGCCGTGGTCACCGACGCGTCAGGGACGACGGCGGCGGCGACTTCGGGGACCGACGCATCGAACGCGGCGTCGGCGCCCGCGTCGTTCGCGGGGACGTCGAGCGACAGCGCGTGATCGTCTTCGACCGAGGGATCGCTCGACGTCGCGCAAGACGTCAGGAGCAGGACAGCGCTGAAGCAGGTGACGGGCACCGCGGAGCGCAGCAGGGGGAGGGCACGAATCGCCATTACTCCGTCCTTCTCGTGTCAATGTGTGCGGCGCACGCGGACAGGACGCTTTCGTCGCGCGAACGCAAGCACACGCAGGAGACCAATAGGAAAGTATTCCGAGTCAACGGCTTACTGCGGAATGCGGAAAGAGCGCGGAATCTAGCAGTGCCCTTTGGGGTGTGCAAGAATCCGAGTCCATCCTGACAGTTCTTTTCAGGGAGCCGACGGCCGCCGAATCCGTCGGTCATCGAGAGGCACGATCCGCGGCGGAACGGATCTTCCGAACGCGGTCGGCTTGTAGGGTCCGACCTCGTTCCGAGTAACGCATTTCGAGCGTCTGCATCAGCGCGACGAGCGTCGGCGACGCGCCCCGGGCGACCGCCTGTTCGAGGTCCGCGAACGCGGCGTCCTCGTCGGCGAGCGGGTTCGGGGCGGTCGCGAACGAACGCGCGCGGTCGTC
>JAEUIB010000813.1 GCA_016795255.1 Planctomycetota bacterium | reverse complement strand
TGTCCGGCGCCAAGCTCGTGGTCGCGCTGGCGGCGTCGATCGCCGCACCGCTGGCGCTGCACGCGATCGGCGAGGTGCATCCCGGGGCGCGCCAGACCATCGCCGCCGCCGGCGGCTTCGAGCGGCTGTTGCTCGCGCTGTCGGTCTGCCTGTGCTCGTACTCGATGAGCACGCCGCTGCTGCGCGAGCACCGCGGCTTGCCGGTCGCGCGCCCGAGCCTCGGACCGGCCGCCGGCGCACTGCTCGCCGCGGTCACGCTGCCGTTCGTCGACGCGACGCCGAGCTCGGCGCTGCTGACCCTCACGTTCGCCGTCGCGGCGAGCAACTTCGTCATCGGCGGCTGGCAGCGCTTCGCCGCGGCCGCGGAGCGCTTGAAGTCGCCGACGTTCGTGCTGACCGACGCGGACGTCCGCACGTCGCCGCGATCGGGCGCGGCCGAGTCGACGCTGCTCGCGCTCGAAGCGACGCGTCGCATGCCGTTCCTTCTGCTGCCCGTGTTGGCGCCGCTGTTCGCGGTCACGTTGCATCCCGAAGGCTCGCCGTTCGCCGCGTTGGCGGCGCTCGTCGCGTGCGCGGCGCCGCCGCTCGCGTTCGACGCGGTGAAGGGCGGTCGCCGCTTCTTCGCGACCTCCGTCGCGTGCTCGGCCGCGCTGTTCGCGGCGTGGGAGTTCGGCCCGGCCGAACTCCGTCACGCTCCGGTCCTCGCCCAAGCGGCGGTGATCCTGCTCGCGTACGTGCCGGCGTCGCGTGCGATGCGACACGGTTCCGCGACGTCGATCGCGCTCGCGATCCTGCTGTACGCGCTCGTCCGCGTGTGGGCCGATCGCTTCGACGTCCTCGATGCGACGCCGCTCGCCGAGGCCGTGCTGTTGGTGTTCGCCGCGTGGTCCGCGCGCGGTTGCGGGCCGTCGACCGCGCGCGTAGGTTGAGCCGCGGAGAGTCCCCGTGGTCCGATTCGCGCATCTTCACACGCACAGCCACTTCAGCTTGCTCGAGGGCAACGCGCAGATCGACGATCTGTGCGCTGCCGCGGCCAAGGACGGGCAGACGCACCTCGCTCTGACCGACCACGGCAACCTGTTCGGCGCGATCGAGTTCTACAAGGCGGCGACCGGGCGCGGGCTGCGGCCGATCCTCGGTTGCGAGGCGACCCTCGTGAAGGACCGCCGGGTCCGCGACGCGAAGGAGCCGGGCTCGCACCTGACGCTGCTCGCCGAGAACGCGGCGGGGTATCGCAACCTGATCAAGATCGTGTCCGCCGGCTACCTCGAGGGCTTCTACTTCCGGCCGCGCGTCGATCGCGAAGTCGTCGAGAAGCACCGCGAGGGCATCATCGCGCTGTCGGGCTGCATGTCCGGCGAAGTCTCGCGCCGCTTGATCGCCGGCGACATGGACGCCGCGAAGCGCGCGGCCTGCGAGTGGCGCGAGGTCTTCGGCGAAGACCGCTTCTTCCTCGAGGTCATGGAGAACCAGATCCCGCTGCAGCGGCGGCAGCGCGAAGGCATGCTCGCGCTGTCCGAAGCGACCGGGATCAAGGCGGTGCTGACGCAGGACGTGCACTACATCCGCCCCGAGGACGCGCGCGCGCGCGAAGTGATGATGTGCATCGGGTCCGGCAAGACGCTGAAGGACGAGAACCGACGGCGCCTCGAGACCGACCAGCAGCACTTCCGCACGGCGGCAGAGATGGCGGCGCTGTTCAAGGGCGCGGACGTCCTGTGCGAGAACGCGTACGAGGTCGCGACGCGCTGCAACGTCGAGCTGCGCTTCGACGAGTTCCACCTGCCGAAGTTCCAAGTGCCGGGCGGCGAGGATCCGGTGCAGTACTTCCGCCGCTGCTGCTACGAGGGCGCGAAGCGCCGCTACGGCGACCCGCTCGACGATCGCAAGATCAAGCGGCTCGAGTACGAGATCGACGTCGTCCGCGAGATGGGCTTCGTCGCGTACTTCCTGATCGTCGCCGACTTCATCCAGCACGCGCGGGAGCGCGGCATCCCGGTCGGACCGGGCCGCGGTTCGGCCGCGGGCTCGATCGTCGCGTACAGCCTCGGCATCACCGACGTCGATCCGCTGGCGTACGACCTGCTGTTCGAACGCTTCCTGAACCGCGGCCGCATTTCGATGCCCGACATCGACATCGACTTCTGCCGCGATCGCCGCGGCGAAGTCATCCAGTACGTGACCGAGAAGTACGGCCGCGAGAACGTCTGCCAGATCGTCACGTTCGGGACGATGGCCGCGAAGGCGTCGATCCGCGACGCCGGCCGCGTGCTCGGCGTCGACCTGGCGAAGATCGACTCGATCGCGAAGCGCATCCCCACCACTCCCGGAACGGAACTGAAAGGCGCGATCGAGCAGGACGCGGAGATGCGCGGCTGGATCGAGAAGGACCCCGAGCTGAAGGAGTTGTTCGAGGTTTCGCTGAGCATCGAAGGACTGAACCGGCACACGTCGACGCACGCCGCGGGCGTCGTCATCGCCGATCAGGACCTGACCGAATACGTGCCGCTCTGTCGGGTGCAGGACGAAATCAACACGCAGTTCCAGATGGGCGACCTCGAGTCCATCGGGCTGCTGAAAATGGACTTCCTCGGCCTGAAGACGCTGACGGTGCTGCAGCGCGCCGTCGATCTGATCCGCGCGTCGACCGGGACCGTCGTCGATCTCGAGCGCCTGCCGCTCGACGACCGCAAGACCTACGAGTTGCTGCAGACCGGCGCGACGACCGGCGTGTTCCAACTCGAATCCGGCGGCATGCGCGAACTGCTGACGAAGATGAAGCCGGACACGTTCGAGGACATCGTCGCGATCCTCGCGCTGTATCGCCCGGGCCCGCTCGGTTCGGGCATGGTCGACTCGTTCGTCGACCGCAAGCACGGCAAGGAACCGATCGAGTACCCCCACCCGTCGCTGCAGCCGATCCTCGAAGCGACGTACGGCGTCATGGTCTACCAGGAACAGATCATGCGCATCTCGAACGTGCTCGCCGGCTTCTCGCTCGAAGAAGCCGACAATTTGCGCAAGGCCATGGGCAAGAAGAAGCCCGAGGTCATGGAGAAGTTCCGCGCGAAGTTCGTCGGCGGCGCGCAGAAGAACGGCGTGGCCGAAGCCGTCGCGACGCACATCTGGGAACAGATGGCGTTCTTCGCCGGGTACGGCTTCAACAAGAGCCATACGGTCGCGTACGGGATCCTCACGTACCGGACCGCGTGGCTGAAGGCGAACTGGCCGCAGCACTTCTTCGCGGCCTGTATGTCGATCGACCGCGGCGACACCGACAAGGTCGCCGAGTTCCTCGACGAATGCCGGAAGGCCGGCATCGAGGTGCGCTGCCCCGACCTCAACTCGTCGCAGCTCGACTTCTCGATCGAGGACGGCGCGATCCGCTTCGGCCTCGGCGCGATCAAGGGCGTCGGCGAGAAGCCGGTCGCCGCGGTGCTCGACGCGCGCACTCGATTGAAGCGGGGCTTCCGGTCGCTCGAGGAAGTGTTCGAAGAGGTCGACCTCGCCGCGATGAACAAGTCCGTGGTCGAGAAGTTCATCGCCGCCGGCGCGTTCGACTGGACCGAGCTCCCGCGCGGTCGCGTCCACGAAGGCGTCGAACTGTTGATCAAGGCCGGACAGCAGGTCCAAGCCGACAAGAAGTCCGGACAGCTCGGTCTGTTCGGCGGCGGCGCGTCGAAGAAGTCCGGACGCGTCCCGCTGCCGGACGTCCCCGAATGGCCGGATCGCGAGCGCATGAGGCGCGAACGCGACGCACTCGGCTTCCACCTGACCGACCACCCGCTGCGACGCCACGCGTCGACGCTCGAGCGGTACTGTTCGCACGGTCTCGGGTCGTTGCCGAACCTCGAGCACGACTCCGACGTCGTCGTCTCGGGCTTCATCCAAGGCGTCCGCCTGACGACCGCGAAGAAGGGCCGCTCCGCCGGGCAGAAGATGGCGATCTTCAAGATCCACGCGCTCGACGCGGAACCGGTGACGGCGATCTGCTTCGCCGAGGACTACACCAAGCACCAGGAGCGCATCGCCGACGACGTGATCGGGCTGTTCACCGGCACGGTCAGCAAGGCGCGCGAGGAGCTCGTGCTGCGCGTCACCGGCATCGAGCGCATCGAGGAGGTCCTCGAACGCAAGGTGCAGAGCGTCGTGCTGACGCTCGGGGACGACGTGGAATCCGTCCTTCCCAAGCTGAAGGAAACCCTGCTGCGCTTCTCCGGACACGCGCCGGTGTACCTGCGCTTCCAGCGCCGCGGCGTCGAAGCCGAAGTCGTGCGCTGCGGCCCGCGCTACAACGTCAAGCCGAGCGAAGACCTGTTCGACGCGCTCGATCAGGTGCTCGGCAAGGGCGTCGTCTCCTGCCGCTGATCCGCTGATCCGCTGATCCACTGATCC
The DNA here is from genome assembly GCA_016795255.1 of Planctomycetota bacterium. Lineage (GTDB taxonomy): Bacteria > Planctomycetota > B15-G4 > B15-G4 > JADJEK01 > JADJEK01. The sequence goes on along the minus strand of JAEUIB010000813.1, from coordinate 684 downwards.
ACTGACCGGCCGTCCATGGGCGTGAGTCCGCGGCGAGGCGCGCTTGCGTCACGACGGCCGGCGTTCCCACGTCACGACACGCGAGCTCCGGATCGGCGCCGGGAGCGACGGGCGGGAAAACGACCGAGGCCACCGGTCGCGAGCGACCGATGGCCTCGTGGTGTCGATCCGACGCGGGGCGTTACTTCTTCTTGCCCTTCTTCGCGCCCTTGCCGTGATCATGGTCGTGATCGTGATCGTGACCATGCTCGTGATCGTGATCGTCGTGGTCGTGCTTGTCGCCACCCTTCGCCGCGTCGACGTCCGCGGCGACCGGGCGCGGCGGAACGTACGTCACGAGCTCGAGGATCGCGCGCGGAGTGTTGTCGTTGACGCGCGGGCGCGCCAGGCGACGAATCCGGGTGTAGCCACCCGGACGGTCCGCGAACGACGGGCCGACCTCGTCGAACAGCTTCTTGAGGATCGCCTTGTCGTGGATGTCGCGCGCGGCGAGGCGGATGTTGTGGAGCGTCTTCTCGCGCGCGATCGAGATGATCTTCTCGGCGTGCGGGCGATACTCCTTCGCCTTCACCAGCGTCGTGACGATTCGACCGTGAAGGATGAGCGAGGACACGAGGTTCCTCTTCATCGCGATCCGGTGCTTGCTCTTGCGGCCCAGCTTGCGGCCGCGCATGCGATGGCTGA
>JAEUIB010000791.1 GCA_016795255.1 Planctomycetota bacterium | reverse complement strand
GTATCCGCTGGCGATCGAGCGCCTCCACGGCGCGATCGCGCAGGCGAAGGCCGCGGGCAAGCTCGACGGGTTCCACGTCGACGTCGTGCGCGGCGCGGGTTCGTACGTCGCCGGCGAGGAGACCGCGCTGTTGCGGTCGATCGAGGGCCTGCGCGCCGAACCGCAGCCGAAGCCGCCGTATCCCGCACAGCGCGGGTTGTACGGACTGCCGACGATCGTCCAGAACGTCGAGACGCTGGCCGTGGTGCCGTGGGTCGTCGCGCGCGGCGCTCGCGCGAACACCAAGGCCGTCTGCCTGTCCGGCGCGATCCTGCGACCCGGCGTGGTCGAGATCGCGCTCGGAACGCCGCTGCGCGAGGTCTTGCAGCGCGCGGGCGGCGGCGCGCCGCAGGATCGCCGGTGGAAGATGGCGCTGATCGGCGGACCGATGGGCTGCGTGCTCGGCGAGCGCGAGTTCGACACGCCGCTCGCGTACGACACGCTGCCGGGGCTCGGCCACGGCGGCATCGTGCTGCTCGACGTGCGCGTCCACGCGCGCTCTCTCGCGGAGCACCTGTTCGCGTTCGCCGCCAGTGAATCGTGCGGCACGTGCGCGCCGTGCCGGATCGGGACGGCGCAATTGCGATCGCGGCGGACCGCCGACGACTTCGAACGACTGCTGCGCACGATCGAGAGCGGCAGCCTCTGCGGGTTCGGCCAGGGCGTGCCGCGACCGTTGCGGGATCTGATGCGACTGTTCCCCGAGGAGATGTTCGCGTGAAGGTCCACGTGGATGGCCGAGAAGTCGACGCGGACGGCACGGTGCTGGACGCCGTCGCGCGCGCCGGGGCGTCGGTGCCGACGTTGTGCTTCGATCCGCGCACGTCGCTGGGTGGACATTGCCGCGCGTGCCTCGTGGACGTCGACGGCAAGCTGGTCGCGGCCTGCACGACGCCGGTCCGGAACGGAGCGCGCATCGCGACCGACACCGACGCGTTGCGCGCGTATCGACGCGATCTGGCCGAACTGGTGCTGTCCGAGGCCGACGCCGGCGGCCGTGCGGGCGAGTGGATCGCCTCGTGCGGCGCCGACGGTTCGCGGTATCCGAAGCTTGAGCGCGCGGCGACGCAGGATGCGTCGCATCCGTACCTGCGGATCGATCTGTCGCGTTGCGTGCATTGCCGACTCTGCGTCCGCGCGTGCGCCGAATTGGCCGGCCAATTCGTGTTCGCGATGACGGGCCGCGGCGCGGACAGCGCGATCGCATGGGGGCCGAGTGCGTTCGCCGACACCGCGTGCGTGTCGTGCGGCGCGTGCGCGTCGGTCTGCCCGAGCGACGCGATCACCGACATCGATCGCGCGCGAGCGCCGACCGCGGACGAACGCGTCGTCGCGACGACCTGCGGATACTGCGGCGTGGGTTGCGGGCTCGAGGTCCGGGTCGGCGGCGAGTCGATCCGCGCGATCGACGGCGCGCGCGGCGAACCGAATCACGGGCAGTTGTGCGTCAAGGGCCGGTACGCGCACGCGTTCGTGCGTCATCCGGATCGACTGACGACGCCGCTCGTGCGCGACGGCGGGCGACTGGTGCCGGCATCGTGGGACGAGGCCTACGCGCGGATCGCGCGCGAGTTCGGCCGGCTCTCCGGCAAGGTCGCGGTGCTGTCGTCCGCGCGATGCACGAACGAGGAGAACTACCTCGCGCAGAAGTGGGCGCGCACGGCGCTGCGGACGAACGACGTCGACTGCTGCGCACGCGTCTGCCACGCACCGAGCGCGGCCGGCATGCGCGGCATGTTCGGCGCCGGCGCGGCGACGAACGCGTACGCGGACGTCGAGCGCGCCGACCTGCTGTTCGTCTGCGGCTCGAACACCACGGCGAGCCATCCGGTCGTCGGACAGCGCGTCGTGAAGGCGGTGCTGGAACGGCGCGCGCGGCTCGTCGTCATCGATCCGCGGCGGACCGAGCTCGCGGCGTTGGCGGACGTCCACCTGGCGCCGCGGCCCGGCACGAACGTGCCGCTGCTGCAGTCGATCGCGCACGTGATCGTCGCCGAGGATCTGGTCGACGCGGACTTCGTCGCGGCGCGCACCGAGGGTTTCGACGAACTCCGCGAAGCGCTGCGCCGATGGTCGCCGGAAGCGACCGCCGCGGTGACCGGCGTCGATCCCGACCTGGTGCGGCGCGCGGCGCGGCTGTACGCGACCGCGGCGTCGCCGATGCAGATGCACGGCCTCGGCGTCACCGAGCACCACCAGGGCACCGACACGGTGCGGCTGCTCTGCAATCTGGCGCTGCTGGTCGGCGCGATCGGCCACGAGGGCGTCGGCGTGAATCCGCTGCGCGGTCAGAACAACGTCCAGGGCGCGGCGGACATGGGCTGCCAACCCGACCTGCTCGCCGGCTACGCGCCGGTCGCCGACGAACGCGCGCGCGAGCGCTTCGCGGCGGTCTGGGGCTCCGCATTGCCGACGACGGTCGGCCGCACGCTGCCGCGCATCTACGACGCGATCGACGACGGCGCCGTGCGCGGCCTGTTCATCCTCGGCGAGGACGTCGTCCAGACCGATCCCGAAGCCGAGCTCGTGCGCGAACGGCTGGCGAAGCTCGAGTGCCTCGTCGTCTGCGAGATCTTCCCGTCGGCGACGGCGCAGCTCGCGCACGTCGTGCTGCCCGGAGCGAGCTTCCTCGAGAAGGACGGGACGTTCACCAGCGGCGAGCGTCGCGTGCGTCGCGTGCGACGCGTGTTGCCGCCGCCGGGCGACGCGCGGCCCGATTGGCGGATCCTGCTCGACCTGATGCGAGCGACCGGTGCTCAGCAGTCGTTCACCGATCCGGAATCGATCTGGAACGAGCTGCGCCGCGTCGCGCCGGCCTTCGAGGCCGCGAGCTACGACGCGATCGACGCCGCCGGACTGCAGTGGCCGGTCACGGCCAGCGCGCCGAGCGGATCGCCGCTGCTGCATCGCTCGCGATTCGCCGCGCCGGGCGATGGCCGCGCGCGCTTCGCGCTCGTCGAGTACCTGCCTTCGCCGAACGTCGTCACGCGCGAGACGCCGCTCGTGCTCGTCACGGGACGCGTGCTCGAGCATTACAACTCCGGCTCGATGACGCGGCGGACTCCGAACGCGGAGCTCGTCGACTCCGACGCGCTCGAGATCCACCCGGACGATGCTCGTCCGCGCGGCATCACCGACGGCGCGGCCGTGCGCGTGACGAGCGCGACGGGCGAAGCTCGGCTCGTCGCTCGCGTGACCGACACCGTGTCGCCCGGGGTCGTGTTCGCGTCGTTCCACTTCCCCGAGAGCGCGACCAACGACGTCACGAGCGGCGTCGTCGATCGCGTGACCGACTGCCCCGAATACAAGGTCACGCCGGTCGACGTCGCGCGCGCGTGATCACGGGCGCAGCAGTTCGGCGCGGAAGTCCGGATGCGCGATCGACGCCAGCCGTTCGCGGCGCTGGCGCAGCGTCGCGCCGTGCAGGTTGACCGCGCCGTACTCGGTGACGACCCAATGCACGTGGCCGCGCGTGGTGACCACGCCCGAGCCCGGCGCGAGTTCGCGGACGATGCGCGAGATCGCGCCGTCCTTCGCCGTCGACGGCAGCGCGAGGATCGGCTTGCCGCCGCGCGACAACGCCGCGCCGCGCAGGAAGTCGAGCTGCCCGCCGATCCCCGAGTAGATCCGCGATCCGATCGAGTCGGCGCAGACCTGGCCGGTGACGTCGACCGCGAGCGCCGAGTTGATCGCCGTGACCGCGTCGTTCTTGCGGATGTGCGCCGGGTCGTTCGTGAGGTCGCACGGCAGGAACTCGACCTGCGGGTTGTCGTCGATGAAGTCGAACACGACGCGTGAGCCATGCACGAAGCTCGTGACGCTGCGACCGACGTAGGTCTTCTTGCGTCGATTCGTGATGACGCCGTTGCGGACCAGATCCACCACGCCGTCCGAGAACATCTCGGTGTGCAGCCCGAGCTCGAGCTTGTTGCGCAGGCGCGCGAGCACGGCGTCCGGGATCGCGCCGATGCCGAGCTGCAGCGTGGCGCCATCGTCGACGAGCGCGGCGACGTGTTCGCCGATCGCCGCGGTGACGGGCGTCTGCGGATCGGGTGTGTGTTCGGCCAATGGCCGATCGGTGACGCAGAACGCGTCGATGCGCTGGAACGGCACGATCGTGTCGCCGTGCGTGCGCGGCATGCGTTCGTTGATCTCGGCGAGGATCAAGCGCGCCGTCGACGTCGCCGCGCGCGCCGCGTCGACCGACGTTCCGAGCGAGCAATTGCCGTGCGCGTCGGGCGGCGAGACTTGCACGAGTGCGGCGTCGAGTCGAACTTGCCCCGACGTGAACAAAGCCGGGATGTCGGACAGGAAGATCGGCACGAAGTCCGCGCGGCCCTCGGCGATCGCGTCGCGCAATCCCGGCGACGTGAACAGCGAGACCGAACGGATGCGATCGGCGTATCGCGGCGCGGCGAACGCCAGCGGTCCGCCGAGATGCAGATGCCACAGCTCGACGCGGTCGAGATCCGTGCGCTCGACCAACGCATCGAGCAGCGGCGTCGGCGTCGCGCACGCTCCGTGGACGAACGCGGTCGCGACCGGCGGCAGCCGAGCGATCACGTCCTGCGGCGAGACGGCGCGATCGCGCCATGCGACCGGGACGCTCACGCGTCGCCTCGCGCCGCGTAGCGTTTCATCGCCCACAGCATCGCCGGGACGCCGATCGTCGCCGGGATCAACCAGACGACGACGCCGGCTTCGCCGTGGAAGAACTCCGGCGCCATGCGGTTCGCGAGCACGATCGCGAGCGCCGAGTACGCGCCGATGCCCGACGCGATCATCCCGAGGATGTGGCCGTTCCAGCGCGCGTTGCGATCGCGTTCCAGCGTCCGCGCGACCTTGATCGAACAGACGCCGAGCAGCGCGCCGGCCGCGCCGACCGCGATCATCGGCGTCACGCCGTGCCGGAAGCCCTGCAGGACGACGGCGAGTCCGCCGACCGCGACGAGACCGTGGAACACGGTCTGCGCGAGCACGGCGCGCGCGCGGTGCTTCAGCGCTTGCAGGCCGGTGATCGCCGCCGAGAACGTCGCGAACGCGACGTACCCGAGGAACCCCTGGAACGCCCGATACAGCACCGGATCGCCGGCGTAGTGGTCGAGCGGCATCCGCGCCGTCGCCGGACGAGCGGTCGCGTCGCTGGTCAGGATCAGCAGCGCGATCGCCGTCGTCGACGTCACGAACAGCAGGAACACGTAGACGAAGCCGAGCTTCTTGTGCGCGTTGCCGCCCTTCGCGACGGCGATCGGCAACCAGAAACACAGGGCGGACAGGACCGCGGCGGCGATGTGGATCTTGAGGACGAGGCTGAACATGCCGGGATCAGACCGCTTCGAAGCAACGATTCAAGAACGAGCCGATCGCTCGGATCTCGTCCCAGCACACTTCGTGCTGCATCGGAAACGTCGCGTACTCGACCGGGACGCCGGCGTCGCGCAGCCGAGCGTGGGCGTGATCCCCTCCGGCCACCGGGACGACCGGGTCGCGCGTGCCGTGCGCCAGGTAGACCGGCGTCGCACGATTCGCGTCGGCCAATTCGCGATCGAAGCTGTCGTCGCACAGCAGGTAGCACGACAACCCGATGATCCCGGCCAGCCGCTCGGAGTGGCGGAGGCCGGTGAACAGCGCCAGCGCGCCACCCTGCGAGAACCCGGCCAGCACGATGCGGTGGGACGGGATGCCCTCGGCCGCTTCGTGCGCGATCAGGTCGCGGACCCGCTGCGCGTTCGCGCGGATGGTCGGTTCGTCGGTCGTCCGCTTCAGGTTCAGCTCGGTGATGTCGTACCAGGCCCGCATCCGCATGCCGCCGTTCAGCGTCACCGGCATCACGGGGGCGTGGGGGAAGACGAAGCGGACCTTCGCCGAACGCGCGAGCCCGAGCTCGGGGACGATCGGCACGAAGTCGTTGCCGTCGGCGCCGAGGCCGTGCAGCCAGATCACGGCATGGGTCGCTTTGCCCGGGGGATCGAGACGGACGGCGGGGAGCAACGAGGTGGTCATGGGGGGGAGCATAAGGCCCGACCGGGGCCGGCGGCTGCGCGGACTGCGACGCCCGAAACCCGACGCGAAAACAGCGCCGATGCCGCGCTTGACTCGACTCCGCCGACTCTCGATCCTGCGGCCTTCTCGGCCTGACCAGGTGCTGCTCGGCGACGACGGTCGCCACTCCGATTCACCCGGTTCACGGCCGCGGGGGACCCGCATGGCTGCCACGCTGCTGTTCGTCGGCGATCTCCACCTCGGTCGGCGGCCGGCGCACCTGCCGGCGGACGACGTGCGGCGCGACCTCCGACCGGTCGACCTGTCGCCGATCGCCGCGTGGCGGCAAGTCGTCGATCACGCGATCGAACGCCGCGTCGCCGCGGTGCTGCTCGCCGGCGACGTCGTCGACCAGGACAACGCGCGGTTCGAAGCGTTCGGTCCGTTGAAGGACGGCGTCGCGCGCTTGCTGGCCGCGGACATCGGCGTGTTCGCGGTCGCGGGCAATCACGACGTCGAGGCGCTGCCCCGACTCGCGAGCGTGCTGCCGGGCTTCCGCTTGATCGGTCGCGGCGGCGCGTTCGAGTGGGTCACGGTGACGGCCGGCGGAACGGCGCTCGCGCACGTGCTCGGTTGGTCGTTCCCCGAAGCGCGCGTGACGACGAGCCCGTTCCAACGTTCGCCGGTGCCCGACCCGCCCGACACCGACGTGCCGCGCATCGGCATGCTCCACGGTGACCTCGGCCGCGAGGACAGTCCGCACGCGCCGTTGTCGCGCGCGCAGTTGTCGCGGCACGACGTGTCCGCGTGGCTGCTCGGTCACATCCACAAGCCGTCGCTCGATCCGTCGGCCCGCTCGCCGCTCGGCTATCTCGGGTCCGTCAGTCCGCTCGATCCGACCGAGACCGGCGTCCACGGTCCGTGGGAGCTCACGCTCGACGCTGGCCGCGCGTCGCTGCAGCAGATCGCGCTGGCGCCGCTGCGCTTCGAGTCGATCGACGTCGCGCTCGACGAGGTCGGCACGAGCGGCGACGTGCTGGAGCCGCTGGTGACGTCGTTGTCCCGTCTGCATCGCACGGTGCGACCGACGCTGGGCAAGGCGCGCGCCGTCGGGGTCCGCATCGTGCTGACCGGCAAGACCGCCGCGCACGCGCGGATCCGCGACGAGCTGGCCGCGGTCGACCTCGCGCGGTTCACGTCGATCGAGGACGGCGTCCTCTATTACGTCGATCGCGTCGTCGACCAGGCCGAGCCCGCGCTCGACCTCGCGGTGCTCGCGCGCGCGGCGGATCCTCCGGGATTGCTGGCGCGGACGCTGCTGCAGCTCGAGCACGGCGGCGACGACTGCGCGAAGTTGGTCGCGAGCGCGCGCGAACGCCTGCGCGGCGCGGTCGCGACGCGCGAGTACCGCGGGCTCGAACCGGCGGATCTCGGCGACGACGCGATCCGCGCGCGCTTGATGCGGTCGGGACGCGTCGCGCTCGAGCGCTTGCTCGATCAGCGCGCGAGCTCGGAGGTGACGTCGTGAGGATCGAACGCGTCGAACTCCGTCGCACGCCCGGCATCGGCGAGCGTTTCGCGCTCGAAGGATTCGCTCCCGGCATGAACGTCATCGTCGGCCGCAACGGCTCGGGCAAGAGCACGCTGTGCCGCTTCGTGCGCGGCACGCTGTGGCCGGAGACGCTGCCGCATTCGGCGGCCGGCGAGGTCACGTTCGACGACGACGGCAAGCCGCTGGTCGCCGTGCGCGAGCACCGCGACGTGCACTGGACGAAGAACGGCGTCGACGTCGATCCGCCGCCGCTGCCCGAATCGCGGTTCGCGCGCTGCTTCACGCTCGGCATGCGCGACCTGATCGGCGGCGACGCCACCGATCGACTCGTCGTCGAGGAGTTCCGCCGCGCGATGGCCGGCGGCTACGACGTCCGCGCGGTCGCGCAGGAGTGCTTCGCGAAACGACCGGCCGCGGCGAAGTTCGCGACGACGGTCGACGACACGTCGCGCACGCTCGCCGATCTGCTGGCGCGTCAGCGCGAACTCGCGGAGCAGGAACGTCGCCTGCCCGATCTCGAACTCGAGCTCGCCGCGGCCGAGGACGCCGCGCGCCGACTGCCGCTCGTCCAGATCGCGATCGAGCGCGACCAGGCGTCGGTCGAGCTGACGAGGCTCGAACGCGAACGCGCCGCGCTGCGGACCGGGCTCGATCGGATCCGCGGCGACGAGCTGCGCACGCTCGCGGAACTCGATCGTGACGCCGAAGCCATGCGGCGCGAACGCGACGAATGCGAGCGGCGCATCGCCGACGCCAAGCGCGTGCTGGCGACCGGGCAGGTGAAGGACATCGACGTCGTCGGTCAGGACGCGGCCGATCGCGATCTGCGCGAGGCCGTCGAACTCGAGGCGCAACTGAAGACCGCGCGCCACGAGCGCGAGAAGGCGCGGGCCTACCATCGGTCGGCGCGGATCGCGCTCGGCGACGACGTCGCCGAGGACGACGCGCTGAAGGTCGACGCGGCGGCGCTCGACAGCGCGGAACGCATGATCGAAGCGGCCGACGCGCTGCGCGCACGACGCGTGGCGCTGGAAGCCCGCTTGCGCGAGGTCATGCATCCGGAGCGCAAGCCCGAACCCGCGCGCTGGAAGAAGGGCGTCGACATCCTGTCGTACTGGCTCGCGGAGCTGCCCGATCCGGCGCGCGGCCGTTGGCGTCGCGTCGCGTTGATCGCGGCGGTCGTCTGTCTGCTCGGCGCCGGCGTGCTGATCACCGAGCTCCCGTTGGCCGGCGGCGCCGCACTCGGCATGTCGCTCGGTCTGGTGGCGTTCTTCGCGTTCGCCGGCGCGTTGCGCGACGGGGACGCGGAGCGCGAGCGCTGGCGCGTCGAGTACTCGCGCCTGCGGCTGCGGCTGCCGGAGGAGTGGACCGAGGACGCGGTCGTCGACCTGCGCGGCGAACTCGAAGAGGAATGGAGCGCACAACTCCACGACTTCCAGATGCGGTCGGTGCTCGCGGCCGAAGACCTGCGGCTGAAGCGCGACGAAGAGGCGCACGCGGAACGACGCGGCCGCGTCGCCTCCGCGCTGCAGCTCGCCGCCGCCGATGGCCAGGACCTGTCGCTCGGCGTGCTCGCGCATCGGGTCCGCGAACTGCAGGTCCGCGCCGCCGAACGCGCGCGGACCGAGGCCACCGTGACGCACCTCGAAGGCGAGCTCGCGACGGTGCTCGCGCGCGTGCGGGCGATGCTCGTCCGCAACGGCGAAGCGCCGGCCGAAACGACGGCGGGCTGCTCCGAATCGGTCGCTCGATTGAAGGAACGCGCCCGATCGCTGTCCGACGCGACCGCCACGCTCGCGCGCGAGCAGCCGCGGCTGTCGGCGCTGAACGAGCGGCAGGCCGAGAACGCGCGCCGGCGCGAGCGTTTGTTCGCGGAAGCCGGCGTC
>JAEUIB010000790.1 GCA_016795255.1 Planctomycetota bacterium | reverse complement strand
CGCGAGTTCCTTCTCCGCAGCCGCCGGCGAATCGGAGCCGTGGATCAAGTTGAACGAATCGGAGATGCCGTAGTCGCCGCGGATCGTGCCGGGCTCGGCCTTCGAGCCGAAGGTCGCGCCCATCATCTTGCGGCAGATCGCGATCGCGTTCTTGCCCTCGAGCGCCAGCACGAGCACCGGGCTCTTCGCCATGAACGACACGAGGCCCTCGTAGAACGGCTTGCCCTTGTGATCGGCGTAGTGCATCTCGAGCGTCGCGCGCGGGATCTGCGTGAACTTGGCGCCGACGATCTTCAGGCCCTTCGTCTCGAAGCGGCCCAGGATCGCGCCGGCGAGTTGGCGCTGGATCGCGTCGGGCTTGAGGATGATGAGCGTTCGTTCCACGGGGCGTTCTCCGGTCGATGGAAAAGGCGGGGAGTATAGTGCTCGCGCCCACCCGACTTGAAGAGACGGCACGCGTCCCCGATCGCGAATCGGGTCCTGCCGGAGCGAGGAGTCCGATGCGACACGTCGTTCGATGGCTCGCGTGTGCCGTGCTCGTGGCCCCATCGGCGTGCCGGCTCGAGCGCAAGCAGGACCTCCGCGACCAGGAGAAGCTGATCGCCCGGCGCGACAATTCGGCGGCGTCGCGCGCGTCGCTGCTGGAGGAGATCGAGCGCGAGCGCAGCCACCTGCGCGCGATCGACGACGAGATCCAGCGTTTGCGCGGCGAAGAAGAGGTCATGGCGCAGGAACTCGCCGCGGAGCGCGAGACGCACACGGCCGTGAAGCAGTCGCTCGACGAGGCGCGGGCGGCGCGCGTCGCGCTGGAAGCCGAGTTGAAGGCCGAGCAGGACTTGAAGGTCGGCACTGAAGCGGCGATCGCCCGCGCCAAGACGCCGCAGGACAAAGCCGAGTTGGAAGCCCGACTCGCCGCGCTGAACGCCGAAGTGAAGCGGATCGAGGAGCTGCTCGCGAAGCAGCCGTGACGCCGCACGGCGCAGCTCGACGGAGCGCGCGAGAGGTTCAGGGATCGAGCGTGATGCCGTCCAACAGCTCGCGCAGCACGAGTTCGGCGTCGGCCGCCGCCGCGAACGAACCGTTCCAACGCAGCGTGAACAACACGCCGCCGCGTTTCAGGTACAGCACGGTCTCGGCCGGCCCCGCCCGTGATGCGTCGGGCAGGGGGGCGTCCGGACGGGACAGGACCTGCGTCGTCGTGCGACGCGCGATGCGCAAGCTGCCCGGCGCATCGCCCAAGCGATCGACCTCGCTCGGCAGCGCCGTGCGTCCCAATCGCTTCATGCGTTCGGCGAACGCGACGTCGTCGGCGGCCGCGAACGACTCGACGTCCTGCTCGGAGTCGAGGACCCGGATCGCGTCGATGCGGACATCGGGACCGACCCCGGACGCCGGCGTGACGTGCAGCGTGAACACGGCATTGGTGGCGACCGGCAACAGGCGATAGGCCGAACCGACGTCGATCGAGAACCCGACGTCGGTTCGCTCGAAGTGGCCGCACGCATCGGCGGAGCCGAAACGGTCGCGGGCGAGCCGTGCGGCCAAGCCTTCGTCCGCCGGCAGCGTCAGCGTCAGCGTCGACAGCAATCGGTCGAGCTCGCGTTCGCGGTCGCGCGCGGCATCGGCGTCGGCGCGCAGATCGAACGCCAGCAGCAACGTGCGATCGACGAGGACGTACGTGCGGACCAGTCGACGAGGGCGGTCGCCGGCGTCGGCGTTCTTGCCGGCGAGACCGCAGCCGGCTCCGTCGTAGCGCGCCTCGGCGCGGCGTGCGGGCAAGCCCGCGACCTGCGTGGCCTCGATCGTCTCGATCTTGCCGAGCGGCGTGCGCCGCAGGAACGATTCGAGGTCGGTCTCGAGGGCGCGCGCGAGGTCGATCGGCGAACACTCGTTGACGAGCATGACGTCGAGTTCGGTCGACAAGCCGTCACGGCGCAGCCGCAGGTGCTCGATGCAAGGACCGGACGGCGGGGCCGGAACGGCGAGCCAGCCGTCGGGGATCGTCAGGCGGAGCGCGCCCGCCGCGCCGCTGTACGTGTCGCCGCGCATGCGGTCGAGCGCGGCGACGTCGAGTTCCTCCATGCCAACGATCGTCATCGTGCCGGTCGGCGACGCGCGCATGTGGAACACGACGTCGATCGTCTCGCCGCGTCCGTGCGCAGGATCGGAACGCACGAACTCGCGGCGCACGAACACCGAGACGATCGGGCCGTCGACGTGCGTGCCGAGGATCTGCGTGACGCAGCGGCTCTCCCCGAGGTCCTCGCGGAGTTGGCGGTACGTGGCTTCCAAGTCCGCGACTCCGACCTGTCCGAACAGTTCGCAGCCGAAGTCGCCGGCGATCGACTCCATCATCGCGTCGACGTCGTTCGCGGCCCACGCTGCGTCGAACGCGCGCACGGTCGCGACCGCGGCGTCGACATCGGGCGGCGGCGGAGCGGCCGGCGCTTGGACCGTCAGTGCGACGTACAAGAGCGACGCGAGTGGATGCATCAACGACCGTCTCCGGATGCGGCGTCGCGGCGGACCTTGCGCAACGCGCGCAGGAACCCCGCGCCGGGCTGAGTCGGCGCGCGTTCGAGCGCGACGGCGGTCGGCGCGAACGAACCGATGCCTGCGGGGAACTGCGAGTTCATCACGTGCACGACGTGGACGTCGCCGCCGAACCGCTCGAGGGCACGGTCGACGTCGACGGCGACCGTCGGGCTCGGGGTCGGATTCGGCGGAACGGCGACGCAGAGCCACGCGAACGCGCCGAGCAGCACGGCCGCAGCGGCGGCCGACGCGACGCGCAGACCCGCCGAGGGTCGCCGTAGGAATCGAGCAGAACGCAAACGCGCGAGCACCGACTCGACGAAGCCGGCCGGCGGCGTCGGGACCGGCCAGGCGCGCAAGACGCGATCGGCTTCGTGGTCGACCGCCCAGACCTCGGCGCAATGCGCGCACTGCTGGACGTGGGCGCGCAGCGTCGCGACTTGGGCATCGACGCGTTCGTCGCGCAGCGCATGTTCGAGCGCGTCTCGTTTGCGCGCGCAGACGGCGCGCTGGGCGGCGTCGATCGCGAGCGCCGCGACGAGGCGATCGGTCGTCCGGGCTGTCGGCAGCGGAACCGTCCAGGCCCGCAACAGTCGCTCTTGCTCGCGCGCGAGCGCGATGACGCCGGCGCAGGTCGCGCACTCGGCCGCATGCGCGTCGAGCCCGGCGAGCGCGTTGGGCTCGAGATCCCGCGGGAACGCGGCGAGCAACGCGGCGCTCGCGCGCCGGCACGTCTCGTCGTCTTGGGGTCGTGGTTCGGACGTCATCGATCGACCTCTTCCGTCAGACCTTGAGCCGTCGCAGCCGCTGACGCAATGCCTCGCGCGCGCGGTGCAGACGCGATTTCACGGTGCCTTCGGAACACTCCATGATCTGGGCGATCTCGCGGTAATCGAGATCCTGGTACTCGCGGAGGACGAACGCGATGCGTTGGTCCTCGGGCAGTTCGTCGACGGCAGCGCGCACAATGCGATCGATCTCCGCGTCCGACAGGTGCTCGCTCGGCTGGCGGGCGCCACCGACGAGGTCCACG
>JAEUIB010000771.1 GCA_016795255.1 Planctomycetota bacterium | reverse complement strand
TGAATTCCCCTCTCGGTTGGGCGGCTTCGAAGCTGGTGGGAATGTACGCCATGCCCTTCGCGAGGCCAGGTTCATTTTGACCGGGGTGGTCGAATCCGGGGGGCCTCGCCTCGAAGCACGACGGCAATAGCGTTCGTTGCTCGTTCGAAGTCGGGGCCCGATTTGCCGAGCACTGCCCCGAACATCGATATGAGCCCGATCAACGCGGGGTCGTTCGAGCCGGCCGGACCGATGAGCTGCGATTCACCCTTCCTGCGCTCGCAACAGCTCATCGTGTTCGAACGCAGATTTCCCGCGATCGATGTAGCGCTCCACGGCGGCGATCGCCTCGAGGATGTCCCGCAATCGCTCGTCAGAGTCCCTCATACGGGCACGGCCTCTCGAAGAACATGCGCGCGGATTCGCTCTTTCAAACCACGTTCCGTGACGAGATCGACGTGACGACCAAGGAGCTGCTCGAGTTCGAACTGCAGCCCCCCGAGGTCCAAGAGACTTCGCCCGGGTTCGAGTTCGACGAGGAAGTCGATGTCGCTCGTCGCAGTCGCTTCGCCCCGAGCAACGGATCCAAAAACCCGCACGTTGCGTGCGCCGTACTTCGCGGCCGCGCGCAACACGTTCGCCCTGCGAGTCTTCAAGACGTGCTCGAGTGACATGGGACATCCTCGTGTCGACGTCGTCGTCGATCGCCCGCCCACTCTACCCGGGCGCCGTCGACTGCTGCCGTCGCGCGTGGCGAGTCTCGCAGCAGCCGGACCGTTCCGCAGAACGCCGGGGTCGGATCGCCGCGGATGTCTTGCCCCGGGCGGCCTCGGTACGCTCCATCCCGCACGGACCCTCGCGCACTCGAGTGCGCCACGATCTTCCCTTCCTCGCCGTGCACTGGAGATTCCCATGTCGCCGAAGTCGCAAGCCGCGTTCGCTGGCGCGCTCCTGATCGCATGGGCGACGATGCCCGTCCTCGGCGCTGGCACCAAGTCTTCTTACAAGAGCAACGCGGCGTTCTGGTGGAGCTGCACCTTCATGCCGGATCTCGACCAATGGCGCGAGACGTCCGGCAGCGTGGCGGGTCTTCCCAACGACGGCATCAACTACTGCGCGCCGACGGCTTTGACCGACGTGATGATGTACATCGCGAACCACGGGTTCCCGGAGATCTCGCCCGGGCCCGCGAATTGGCAGTTGCAGGCGAACTACGCCGCGGCGACGACCGCCATCGCGGCGATGGGCACCGCGATGGGCACCGACCCGTTCAAGGGCTCGACGGGACCGGGGATCGTCGCAGGAATCCACAACTCGCTCGACGCCTCGGAGAAGTTCGTCGTGCAGGTCTATGCCGCCGACAAGGCGTACAGCCCCACCTTCCTCGCGATGTCCAAAGTGGCGATGAGCGGCAGCCTCGTGTCGCTGGCGTGGGGCTGGTACGACGTCATCTCAGAGTTCTTCGGGATCCGGACGGTGAATCGCCTCGGAGGACACGTGATCACGCTCACGCGTTCCGTCGCGAAAGGGGACTCCAAGACGCTGTGGAGCCGTGACCCCGGCTCGGAACGCACCGGCACGAAACTCGATCAGTCGAACTTCGCGAACCGGAAGCACGTCGCGAACGACATCCTCGTGATCGACCAGCAGGTGAACGCGCTGCGTTACGTGACGTCGCTCGATCTCCATCCCGAGTTCGACAAAGTGCTGTTGGTCGACGGGTACTGCGGGATCCGCACGAAGTGCGGGTTCTCGCTGACCAACAACGACACGCAGTTGGAGTTTCTGCAGCCCTATCCGATGACCAACGTCAGCCCGGCGGTGGACTCGTCGTTCCCGTTGCCGAGCGGGGCGATCGCGGTCGACGCGGTCTTCGGACCCGACCTCTCGGACTTCGTCATGCTCACCGTCGGTCCGGCGCCGGGCAACACCCCGACTCTCCAGCGGCTCGACCTGTCGTCCGGCGAGTTGTCGCCGCTGGTCGCGGTTCCCGGAGCGACCCGATTGGTGTTCGGCCGCAAGCGTGAGCTCTACGTGCTCGCGGGCTCCGTCGCGCACTGCTTCGACCTCGACGCGAGCAATCCGAACGTCGCGACGATCAACCTGCCCGCGAGCTGCGACGCGCTCGCGTTCGACGACGTTCAGGACGAAGTCGTCTTCCTCTCCTCCGCCAGTCATCAGCTGCTGCGCTACGCAGAGCGACTCGCCGGCGCTCCGGCCGTCGTGGGCGTGCCGCCGTCCGTGCCGCTCCTCGCACCCGCGTCGCTGGCCACGCGACCTTCGGATGGTTGCGTGTTCGTCGCATCGTCCGCTTCGAGCGCCGTCTTCCGGCTCGAGCCAGCGGCGGGCGGTGGCCTCCAGGTCGAGACGATCCAGGTTCCCGGCGTTGGAGCGCCGACCGGCATCGATCTCGATGACGCTGGCCACCTGTTCATCGCATCTTCGGGAACGATCTACGAAACGAAGCCGGTGTCGGGGAGCTGGCAGCTCACCGCCAACCAGGATTGGAGCGCGTTCCCGATCGGCCCGAGGTTTCGCATTGCTCGCAGCCGGACCAACTACGACCCCGCAATCATGAGCGGTCCGGCGTTCGATCATCTGCCGGCGGCGCAGGCGCTCGCGGTCCAGACCGCGCCGTCCATTCCCGACTGCGGCGGAGTGGCGACGGTCCAAGAGTACGGCGTCGGCAAGCCGGGCTCGTTCGGCGTCCCGCACCTCGGGGCACCGACGCTGCCGTGGATCGGTGACTCGCTCGCCGCCGAACTCACCGACGCCGCGCCGAACGCGCCCGCGATCCTGTTGCTCGGCTTCGCGCAGCTCGCCGCCCCATTCGACGGCGGGACGCTCTTGGTGAACCCGGCGCTCTCGTTGTTCGTGACGACGTCCGCGAGCGGTTCGCTCGAACTCGAGATCCCCCTGCCGGCGGACCCGCAGCTCTGCGGATGGACCATCTACCAGCAGATGCTGATCTTGGATCCCGGCGCGGCGGGCTTCTATCAAACGGCGATCACGAACGGGTTGGCGCAGACGATCGGGGATTGATGGCTCGATCGGTTGCGCCACCGTCCGATGCGTTCACAGCGCCGGGCCAGCGTTCGATCGTCGCGGGTTCGTCCCGGCGATGGTCTGAGTGAGTTTCGCGATCGGTCGATCCGATAGCGCTCGCGCGGCGGTTGAGCGAAGGGTCAGGCGTCGGCCCGCGGATCTGGCCGTCGTTCCGAGTACCAGAGTTCCAATCCCTCCCGCCGCTGCACGGCCTTCCGACCTCCCACAGCTAGGCGCAGCATCGAGGTGAACAGCTCCCGAGCCGAGTACGCGCGGAGCTTGCGGCCCGAAGTGACGACCGGCGCCGCAACGACGACGAATCGTCCGTGGGTTCTTAGAGGCCGTGAAGAAATACCTCGCGAGCGGCGGAACGAGCGAGAACGGCGAGCGCGAGGAGGATGGCCGAGGCGACTCAATGGAAAGAGTCGGTGAGGCCAACCGACGAAGCGATCGTCGTTCGCAGCCGTTCCGACGCCGCGGGGGATTCTTTCACGGCCTCTCAGCGTTCGTTTCCTGCTCTCCCTGCCCTGTTTCCACTGCTGACTGCTCTCCCTGCTTCCACTGCTGACTGCTCTCCCTGCTT
>JAEUIB010000692.1 GCA_016795255.1 Planctomycetota bacterium | reverse complement strand
AGATCCGGGTGCTCCGGTCGGATGCCGGTGTCGAGCACCGCGACGGTGCGTTGGTCGTCGCCGTCCTCGACCTCCCACGCCGACACGAGCCCGCACTTCGCGAGGTCCCACTGCTCGATGAACAGCGGATCGTTGGGAGCGTTCGGCACGTCGAAGCGCTGCCGCACGAGGTTCGGCTGCACGCGCTCGACGCGCGCATCGGATCGAGCGCGCTCGCAGAGGTCGCGCACCGCGCGTCGTTCGTCGCGCGTCGTGGCGCGGCGCAACGGCTCGGCCACGCGAGCCGTCGGCCGCAATCGCAGCCAACCACTCGGCGACGACGCGACGACCGAGCAATCCAGATCGCGCACGAGCGCCGTGCGATCGTCGTCCGGACGGACCTTCACGAGGATCTCGTCGGCGACGAAGGCTCCGTCCATGCCGAGCCAGGTCGTGTCCTCGAGCACCAGCGACGCGCTCATCGACGCGCTTCCCGCCGGTTCGGTCTGCGCGTGGAATCCGCCGCTCTCCGGCGTCACGTCACAGCGCACGCGGACGAACGCGGGCTTCGGCGCGACACCGGTCACGCGCAGCCGATACGTTCCGTCCTGCGACAGCGGCACGGGCCCCACTTCGACGACGCCGCTCGTGGCGGCGACCGTCGCGTAGGTCGACAGATCGAGACTCGCGCCGCCCGGGAGCATCAATTGCGGCGTCGGCAGTGCGGTCTCCTTCCAAGGAGTCCGCAACACGAATCGAGCCTCGTCGCCCCCGCGTGCCGGGAACTCGACTTCCTGCATGTCGCCGGACGCGAGCCACGCGGATTCGACGCGTCGCTTCGGAACGCGCTCCTTCGTCGACAAGCGGTACGGGCCGAGCGTGCCGCCGACGCTCCGAATGCGGACCTCGACCGGGCCGTCGCTCGACAGCGGCGTCGTCTTGACCCGGTGCGTTCGTCCCTTCGCGCTGACGCGACCGTGGACGCCGGACAGCAGCGCTCCGTCCTTCCACAGC
Source organism: Planctomycetota bacterium (assembly GCA_016795255.1). Taxonomy (GTDB): domain Bacteria; phylum Planctomycetota; class B15-G4; order B15-G4; family JADJEK01; genus JADJEK01. Next base: position 6,495 of record JAEUIB010000692.1, on the reverse strand, counting down.
TCGATCCGCGGGCGGACGGTCGAGCCGATCTCCGCCCGAACCGTCAGCTCGAGCCGCGACGTCGCCAGTCCGTCGAGCGTGACGACGTCGACGTCGTCCGCGAACGCGATCCGCCCGAAGTAGACGTCCCCGGGCACCAGCTCGTCCGCGGCAGCGATCGACGGCGATCCCAGACCAAGGACGAGAGCGAGAAAACGCAGGAGTCCGCTCAAGCTCGAACGCGCGGTGCCGGCCACGGGTTGCCCTCGTCCAATAGTTGGAGGGGCCGTAGATCGGGCGGTCCGGGAAAACTCTTGAGCGATTCAGCCGAGGTGCGCAAAGCGAAACGGGCGCGCTCCGTCGAAGGAACGCGCCCGTTTCAAGCTCGAAGAAGAGTCGTCGACGCGCACCGCCCGCGCTTCGCGCGCGAACGGCGTCACATCGTCACTTCCGATACGGAATGACGAGCGTGTCGATCACCGGCACGAGCTGGGACGAGACGTTCGCCTGGATCGAGACTTCGAACTGGACGAACGGACGTGCCGTGCCGGTGTTGAACTCGTTGTTCTCGTCGACGAGGTCTTCGGGCGTCAGCAGGTTCGTCGCCAAACCTCCGTCGCCGTCGGTCGACGCACGGAAGCGGATGTCGAACTCCGTCCCGACCGGCGCGCTCGTCAGCGGTGGGTCGAAGATCGGCGGCAACCACGTCAGGGAGGTCACCGTGCCGGGCTGGGCGCGAACCCACGGCGAGCGGACGAACGAGGTCTTCTTCACGTAGTCGAAGACCATGTAGTACCGCGAGTTGTCGCCGTAGTTGTGCTTGTCGTCCGCGAACACGTTGTTCGTCGTCGACGCGAGAGCGACGATCGACTGGCCCGTACCCGTCAACGTGCAGCCGGCCGGGGCGCCTGGAGGCGCGACGTTTCCGGTCGCCGGGTTTCGCGGGCAGTCGCACAGGAGACCCGGAGGCGCGGGGTTCGGCCCCGCGGCGTTACGGATCAGGTCCGGGTTCAGCGGCGGATTGACGGCGGACGTGAATCCGGCGAAGCACGTGCCCTGGAACGTGCACGATCCGCAACCGGCGCCGACCGTGTACACGCGGAAGCGCGGCCGAGCCGACGTCAGGATGCCGACCGCGAACGTGAAGCCGTTGCCCGTCGCGACGGTCCCCGCCGCCGAGCCGCGGACGCGGTACTCGAGCAGCAGCGAATGCGTGCCGCTCGTTCCGGAGCCGTTCGGCGGCGTCTGGTTCTCGAGCGCGCCGTTGTCGTACGGCAACGTCGTCGTGAACGGTACGTGCGGGATCGGGTGGTACGCGCGCGACGTGCCGGCCGGCGTGAACAGGTTCGCGTTGTCGATCACGAACTTGCCGCCGGTGTACGCGTCGGGGCCGATCTCGGTCCCGTACAGCAGCTCACGCTCGAACGGCACTCCGGTGTCGACGTTCGTCGCGTTGTAGTTGCCGGCGAGGAGGCCCGAGTTCGGATTGCCGATCGTGTTGAACGTGCCACCCATCAAGAAGCCGAGACCGGTCTCCGGCTGTTGCGGAATGCCGCTGCCCTGCGCCGTGACCGGAATGAACCGCGTGTGGCCGCCGTGGACTTGGAAGTCCGGGATCGTCGTGTTGAGGACGTTGCCGCCCGACGGTGCGTAGTTGACCTGGCGCAGGTCGAGGAACGTGCCGGCCAGACCGTCCGAGTCCGGCGAGCAGTCCTGCGCCCGGTAGACGTGCTGGAAGCGCGCGCCGCCGATCACCGAGAAGCCACCGATCGGCGTCGACGTACCGAACGCGAACGCCGAGAACTGGCCGTCGATCGGCGGATTGAAGTCGTCGTGGATCTTCTGGAAGAACGCGACCGGCGCGCCCGAGAAGAACCCGTTCGAGAACAAGTTGATGTCCGGGATGTGCGGACCGAACACGTTGCCGTTCGGACCGCAGATCGAATCCGGCACGTCGCGATACGTGACGCCCGCCGAACCATCCGGTGCGAATGCCGTGACCGGAGCGCCGCGGAACCGCATCACCACCGCGCCGAGGTTGTCGAGCGACAGGTCGCCGATCGTCTCGACCGGGATCTGGATGTTCACGATCGGCTCTTGCGTCGTCAGCAGCGTCGGGTCGGTCGCGACCGCACGCCCCGCGAGGTCGGTCAGTCCGCGCTGGCCTTCCTTCACGAACTCCTTGTATCCGGTCTCACCGAGCAGCCCGATCAGCACGTCCGGCGCCGGCACGATCTGCAGGTGCAAGAGCAGCGCGCGCGGATCGGGACCGAAGCCGACGCGCTCGAACGTGCCGGCCTGCGGTCCGAACTGGATCGCGCGGTCCGGCGCGAACGTCATCGCGCGGCCACCTTCGCTCGCGATCACCCGGCCGATGTTGTTGATGCCCGGGTTGCTCGGAGCCGGATCGTCCGTGACGTAGAACGTCTCGTACGGCAGGAACGAGCTCAGCTCCATCGGCTCGGAGAAGCGCACCGTCACCGTGCCGGTCGACGGCATGCCGTCCGTCAGCTCGACGACGTTGCCGTTCGCGTCCTTCAGCTCGAGGAAGTTGTTGATGACCTCGTTCTCGAGGATCAGCGGGTTGGCCGGATCGAACACCGTCGGGTCGAGCGGTTTGCCCGGATCGGGCTCGTAGAACTCGGCGCGCGCGAGCTCGTACTTCTGGCCGTCGGCCAGCGGCACCTTGATCCCGGTCGCGAGTTGGAACGTGGTCTGGAACAGACCGCCGCCGAGGTTCGTGGTCTGGCTGGCGAGGATGACCACGGTCTCCTTGTTCGGACCCTGCGGGCGCAGGCGGATGATGCCGTCGGCCCATTCACCCTTGCCGTTCCTCGCCAGGTTGCTGAAGCCGACCGTCGTGCGCAGCGTGATCGAGTTGATGCCGATCGAGTCGCCGTTGGCGTAGGTGAACGTGCCGTCGAAGCGGTACTCGCGCACCAGTCGCGGCGCCTTGACGTCGGGCAGGAACCCGTTGAACGTCAAGTCGACCGCGCCTTGCGTGCCCTGGTCGATGAAGTCGAGCGACGAGTTGCCCGGGTTGAAGCCGATCGCCGTGCCGCCGGCCGCGGTCGAGCCGAGCAAGTCCGAACGCGGCTTCAGCGAACCGCCGCCCTGCGACTTCAGCACGTTGTTGCCGACCGGATTCAGCGTCAGCGTCGCGGCGCCCGTCGTCGACGCCACGCCCTTGCCGAGCGCGTTGACGACGATCGGCGACGCCGGGAAGCCGACTTCGTCCGCGACGACCGGATTCACGATCACGCGCGAACCGACGACGAAGACTTGCGCGAACACGCTCTGGCCGTTGACGGCGACTTGGATCGGCGAGTTCGCCGTCAGTCGCCGATCGGCGTCGAGCGCCAGCGAGTCGATGTCGATCGGCTTCGTGAACACGAGCTCGAGCACCGCGTTGCGCGGCACGATCGGCGGCGTGAAGAACGGGCCGAGCCCGAACGCGAGCCGCTCGTCGAGGATCACTTGCGGGTAGAGCTTCTGCAGCGTGCCGTCGACCGCGACTCCCGAGATCGGGTTCGTGTCGAGCGTCGTCAGCGGCGACACGACCTGCATCGACAGCCCGTCGATCGACAGGATGCCGCGGCCGAACTGGACTTCGCTGAGCGTGAACGCGCCGCCACCGCTGCCACCGCCGCCACCCGACGGGAGGCCGGGCTCGAGGAGCGTGCCCTTCTCGGGCTTCGCGGGCTTGACCGACAGCTTCGCGGAATAGGTCCCCGTCGACGCGTTGAGTCCGGTCATGCGCAGCACGTAGGTGCCGGTGCGCGGCAGCGCGACGTTCTTCAACGTGAGCTTGTTCGTGTTCGCGGCCGTCGAGTTGAAGCCGGCGATCGCGACCAGCGCGCCGCTCGGGTCTTCGATCTCGATCAGCGTCGGCGTCAGCGTCGGCGCCGTCGGCGTCAGCACGCCGGACAACAGCCCGCCCTTGCGCGCGACGAACTCGATCTCGTCGATCTCACCGCCGACCGCGATGTCGCCGACCGCGCTGAACTTCGTCGCCGGCTTGCCGGTGACCGACACTGTGTAGCCGCCGGTCGCGCCGGACAGCGATCCGACCTGGACCACGTAGGCGCCGGAGAACGGCGCGACGAAGTTCTTGATCGTGACCGACTTCGGCGTCTGCTTCAGCGCCGAGCCGACGTTGATCGGCGTCAGCGTCGTACCGTCGAGCAGCGTCACGGCCGGCGTCAGCACGCTGCCCTTGTCGCGCTTGACGACGATCGTCAGCTTCGACCCCTGGACCTCCTCGAAGCCGACCGTGTCGGTGTCGAGCGGGTCGGAGATCAGACCCTTGAACTTCTGGTTGAAGGTCAGTTCGGCGTCTTGACTCGACGCCGTGCCGCAAAACGCGAGGCCGAGCAGTGCGACGAACATGGCCATGCTCGTCGAACGCGAACGGAGAGTCCCGATCATCGTTGATTCTCCGGGGGTGAGAGCCCCCTGGGCGCGATTCTGGTTCCGGGTTGCCGCAGCGGAACCTGCGGCGCCAAAAGTCTACGCGGCATCACGAGTTGAGTCAAACCAGCGGAGCTCGGATCCTGCCGGGGCGAGCTCGCCGTTTCGACCCGCACTCGCGGACCACGTCCCTTGTAGTCAGCGATCGGCGCAAGTCACAGGTTTCGCCCCTGTTCCGCGCATCGACGACGCAGTTTCCCGGGGGCGTCGCTCGCGTTCTCCGACGCGCGTTCACGCCCTCGGCGCGGGAAACTTCAGTTCGTCCAGATGCCCCCGGGGCAAGGCGACTCCGACCTTCGCCAAGATCGCCCGTTCGCGCACCCGCATCCGTCGCGCCGCGGCAGGTGCGTGATCGTCCTCACCGAGCAGGTGCAAGATGCCGTGGACCGCGTACAGCGCGAGCTCCGTCCCGAACTGAAGACCGCGACTCCGAGCTTCGCGCCGTGCGTAGGGAGCGCAGACGATGACCTCGCCGTCCACCGCGTGCTCGTCCCCGTCGAGTCGATCGAGCGGGAACGCCAGCACGTCGGTCGTCTCGTCGGTCGCATGGAACTCGCGATTGAGTCGCCGCATGCGTCGATCCCCGACGACCACCAACGACCATCGCCGGCCCCGCGGAGTCGCGGCCGCCGCGGCCTCGACGAGCAGCGCGCGCAGCGGTCGGGGCAATGCGACGCAGCAACGCAGGTCGATCGGAGCCTCGAGGCGACGTCCGGACGCCGGGCGCCGAGCCCCGGGGCGACGCGTCACGACGACTTCTTTCCGAACAGCGCTTTCTGCTTCGGCTCGACGTCGGCGCTCTCGAGGCGGTCGTACGCGTCGACGATCTTCTGCACCAGCGGATGCCGGACGATGTCCTCGCGATCGAGCCGCACGATCGAGATCCCCTTCACGTCGCGCAGCACGTCGATGCAGTGCGTGAGCCCGGACACCATGCCCGGCGGCAGATCGGTCTGCGTGACGTCGCCGGTCACGACGACGCGCGACGCTTCGCCCATGCGCGTCAGGAACATCTTCATCTGCTTCGGCGTCGTGTTCTGCGCTTCGTCCAAGATGATGAACGAGCGCTCCAACGTGCGCCCGCGCATGTACGCGAGCGGGACGATCTCGATGACGTCGCTCTCGAGGTAACGGCGGACCTGGTTCGGATCGAGCAACGCGAACAGCGCGTCGTAGAGCGGCCGCAGGTACGGATTGACCTTCGCCTGCATGTCGCCCGGCAGGAATCCGAGCTTCTCCCCCGCTTCGACCGCGGGACGCGCGAGCACCAGGCGGCGGTACTCGCCGCGCTTCAGTGCGGCGACGGCGCACGCGACCGCGAGGAACGTCTTGCCGGAGCCGGCCGGTCCGACCGAGATCACGATCTGGTCCTGATGCAGCGCTTCGGCGTAGCGCTGTTGGCCTGCCGAGCGCGGCTTGATACCGGGCGCCAGCGTCACGTGCGGCTGGGCGTCCGAGCTCGGCTCGGGGACGGACGCTTCGAACAGGATGCGTTCGACGACCCCTTCGTCGACTCCGCGGCGGATCGCCTCGAGCGCGCGCATGACGACGACGTGCGCATGAATGACCGCGTCGTCCTGCCCGAGGATCCGCAGTTGCCCGCCGCGACTCACGACCTCGACCCCGAATCGCTGGCCGAGCATCCGCCTCAACCGATCGCGAGCTCCGAGCAGGACTCGCTCTTCGTCGACGCTGCGCAACGCGATGACCTGTTCCATGACCCTCCGATCGTCTCCCGCGAACCCAGAGGCCGTGAAGAATTGGGGGCCGCCCTCAATTTCTTCACGGCCGAACCCACAAGGTGTCCGAGGCGGCGCCCCGGTCGCGAAGCGACCGATTTCACAGCCGCCGTACTCACAGATGATCCGCGTCAGTCCATCTCGAATCGTCTTCGCCTGTTGAACAGTGCGGCGACTGCCGTCGCCGAGCAACACTTGGTGAAGCCGAGAACGTGAATCCATCGGATTGATTCACGTTCTCTCACCAGACGCCGAACGCGTCGTACAGCGCCCAGCCCGCCGGCGCGGCGAGCACGAGGCTGTCGAT
>JAEUIB010000613.1 GCA_016795255.1 Planctomycetota bacterium | reverse complement strand
CGGGGCAGCCCTTCGCGGGGACGAAATCCGTGCGGACGTTCCACGTCGTCGGTTGGCCGCCTTGCCCACCCGGACCGACGAGCTCGAGCGAGCCCGTCGCCACATCGACGACCGGCACCGTCCACGGCGCGTGGTACGCCGCGCCGGAATCACTGACGGATTCGAGCCCGAGCCGCTCGAAGCGCTCGGTCACGAACTTCACCGCGCGATCGAGACCGACCTGCGCGGTGTCGCGACCCGCGCACTCGCGGCTGGTCAGGAAGTCGATCGTCGCCTGGACGTCCTTGCCGTTGATCGTCTTCAGCGCAGCGGACAGTTCCGGGGTCGATTCCTGCGCGCGCGCGGCGCCGGCCGCGAACGCCAAGCACGTCACGAACGACCTCGCGATCCGTTGCATCGACGGAACTCCTCGTTGGAAAGGGTGTCGCGAGCGGTTCCTCGGAGCGGCCACTGCGACGCGTCACGGCGGATCGATCAGTCGGGATAACCGTGCGGATGTTTCGACGTCCAATTCCACGCGGTCTCGACGATCGTCCGCAGTGCGCCGTGGCGCGGCCGCCAACCGAGGTCGGTGCGCGCCCGATCCGCCTTGGCCACCAGCGCCGGCGGGTCGCCGGCGCGGCGTGGCCGGAACTGCGCCGGGATCGCGTGACCGGTCACGGCGCGCGCGGCCTCCAGCACTTCCAGCACCGAGAAGCCGTTGCCGTTGCCGAGATTGAACGCGACCGAACCCAGGCCTTGCGCGGCCTTGTCGAGCGCCAGCAGGTGCGCCGACGCGAGATCCTCGACGTGGATGTAGTCGCGCACGCACGTACCGTCCTGCGTCGGGTAGTCGTTGCCGTAGATCTCGAGGTGCTCGAGCTGTCCGAGCGCCACGCGCAACGCGTTCGGGATCAGATGCGTCTCCGGCCGATGGTCTTCGCCGAGCTCCCCCGCCGAGTCGGCGCCCGCGGCATTGAAGTACCGCAGGAAGATCGGGTGCAGTCCGTGCGCGCGCGCGGCGTCCAGCAGGATTCGCTCGACCATCCACTTGCTGGCGCCGTACGGGTTCACCGGACGCTGCGGCGTCGATTCGTCCATCGGCACGCGCTCGGGTTCACCGTACGTCGCGCACGTCGACGAGAACACGAACGTCTTGACGCCCGCGGCGACACAAGCCTCCGCGAGGCGCAACGTGCCGACGACGTTGTTGTCGTAGTAGTCGAGCGGCGCCGTCACCGAGACGCCGACGTAGCACGACGCGGCGAAATGCAGAACCCCCTCGACGTGCTCGGAGCGCATGACGTCGATCAGACGGTCGCGATCATGGATGTCGCAGCGCACGAGCGGCGCGCCGCGAACCGCGGACGCGTGCCCGGTCCGCAGATCGTCGACGACGACGGCGGAATGCCCGCTCTGCAGCAACGCCTTCAGCGTGTGGCTTCCGATGTACCCGGCGCCGCCGGTGACCAGGATCTTCACGAGGGACTCCGCGTCGAACGTCAGCGCCAGATCGGGGCGGGATCATAGGGCCCGGGACGAAGCCATCGCGAGCGCCAGATCGACCGAACGCGACGCTTGAACGGACGATCGCGCTCCCTAGCATCTCGGAGGTCGTTCGCGGTTTCCCTCATCCGTCCGCGTGCGACAGCCGACGGAGGTACGTTTCCCGAAGAGGCGCGTTCAGGTTCTCGGCAGGGGCGCGGCGGGCGCTCCGGGTCGAAGCATCGGCGGTCGTCGGATCGCAGGTGCCGTCTCCGGGAGGGTGCATGACTCCACAAGTTGCGTTGTTCGTCGCCATCGTGATGATCGCGCTCGTTCTGCGGCTCACCATCGAGTACCTCGACGACCGTTGACCGAGCGATGCGCGCGACAGAAAGCGTGAACCAATCCGATGGATTCACGTGCGCGGCATCGAAAGCGTGAGTTCGAAGGTCGGTCATCGCCCACGGTTGACCGGCCTTCGCGCGTTGATCGGCGATGACGACGATGACGAGGGATCGCGCAGCGACGTCGACGTCGTGCACCTCCGACGGCGAATCGCGACGACAGAGCCCCACGGCGAAGGAGGAACAGTGCACGAAGCCGATCCACCCCTGCTGACGATCGAACTCGACGGCCTCGAGCGCCTCCACCGCGGCAAGGTCCGCGACCTGTTCCGCGTCGGCGACGACCTGCTGCTCGTCACCAGCGACCGCGTCTCGGCGTTCGACGTCGTGATGAACGAAGGCGTGCCCGGCAAAGGCCGCGTGCTGAACCAGGTGTCCGCGTTCTGGTTCGACCAACTGAGCCGCATCCTGCCGAACCACAAGATCACGATCGACGTCGACGCGATGCCCGACGCGGTGCGCCGTCACGCGCGCGTGCTGCGCGGCCGCTCGATGCTCGCGCGCCGCACGCGACCGCTGCCCGTCGAGTTCGTCGTGCGCGGCTACCTCGCGGGTTCGGGCCTCGCCGAGTACCGCGCGACCCGCTCGATCTGCGGCGTGCAACTTCCGGACGGCCTCGCCGAGAGTTCGCGGCTCCCCGAACCGATCCTGACCCCGACCACCAAGGAACAAGCCGGGCACGATCGTCCGATCACGTTCGACGAGATGGCGAAGATCCTCGGACCGGAACGGGCCCGCGAGACCAAGGCCGCCGCGCTCGCGCTGTACCAGGCCGCCCACGAGATCGCGGAAGCCCGCGGCCTGCTGCTCGCGGACACGAAGTTCGAGTTCGGTGAGCTCAACGGCCGGCTGATCTGGATCGACGAAGCGCTGACGCCCGACTCGTCGCGGTATTGGGCGAAAGCGGCATGGCGGCCCGGCGTCCCGCAGGATCCGTTCGACAAGCAGGTCCTGCGCAACTACCTGCTCGGCCTGAAGGACTGGAACAAGGCGCCGCCGGCGCCGACGCTGCCGGCCTCGATCATCGAGACCACCGCGCAGCGCTATCGCGAGACGGCCCGCATCCTGATGGGCCACGACGTCGACTGATTTCGCGCAGCACCGAACGCTGTAGTGCGGGCCGCCGTCCCGTCGATGTAGTCTCCTCGGTCCTTCGTCCACGAGGCGGTGATCGCACCGCTCCACGCTTCCGGGGTCATCCATGCCTGTCTCCACGATCGAATGGCACGGTGGCATCGACGGCTTCTGCCGCATCATCGAGCAGACGCTGTTGCCGACCGAACTGAAGTACGTCGACCTCGTCGACCAACGCCAGATGTGGGACGCGATCAAGCGCCTCGCGGTCCGCGGCGCACCGGCGATCGGCATCGCCGGCGCGTTCGGCGTCGTGCTCGGCTTCAAGGAGTCGAAGGCGAAGAACGCCGCGGAGTTCGACCGCGACCTCGACGCGATCACGAGCTACCTCGCGTCGTCGCGCCCGACCGCCGTCAATTTGTTCTGGGCGATCGAACGCATGAAGAAGGTCGCTCGCGGCCTGCGCGAGTTGCCGCTGCAAGCGGCGCGCGAGCGCCTGCTCGCGGAAGCGAACACGATCCTCACCGAGGACAAGGCGATCTGCCGCAAGCTCGGCGAGATCGGCGCTCCGCTGGTCCCGGACGGACGCTCGGCGCTGACGCACTGCAACGCCGGTGGCCTGGCGACGGCCGATTACGGCACCGCGCTCGCGGTGTTCTTCCGCGCCAAGGAACTCGGCAAGCGCTTCCACGTATTCGTCGACGAGACGCGTCCGCTGCTGCAAGGCTCGCGCCTGACCGCGTGGGAGCTGCAGCACGAAGGCATCGACGCCACGCTGATCTGCGACAACATGGCGGCGATGGTCATGCGCGACAAGGACGTCGGCGTGGTGTTCGTCGGCGCCGATCGCATCGCCCGCAACGGCGACACCGCGAACAAGATCGGGACCTACGGCGTGTCGGTGCTCGCGAAGGCGCACGGTGTCCCGTTCTACGTGGTCGCTCCGGTGTCGACGTTCGACCTGACGATTCCCGACGGCAAGCACATCCCGATCGAGGAACGCGAGGACAAGGAAGTCACCGAAGGCTTCGGGAAGCGCACGGCCCCCACCGGCATCCGCGTCTTCAATCCCGCGTTCGACGTGACGCCGCACGCGAACATCGCGGGCATCGTGACCGAGCTCGGCCTGATCGAGCGACCGGACGCCGAACGCGTGCCGGCGTTCTTCAAGCGGCACGGGCACCCGGGCGTCTGAAGGCGGCACGCGCACCAGGGCCTCGAATGGAACACGCGCGTCCACCGGCCACGGTCCGACTCAAGTTCCGTCGCCGCTCTCGCCGATCCAGTGCCTTCCGAATCCACGCACGGCACACCGGAGAGGCCCATGGCATTGCGCAATCTGCGCCCGAACACGTCCGAGACGACCGTCAAGGACAAGCCGAAGGCTGCACCGACCGTCGCGGACAACGGCCCGAAGCCGATGCCGTCGGACGCCGAAACCCTCGAGTTCCTGAAGGCGATCGACGCGTTCAAGCGCAAGACCAGCCGGAACTTCCCGAGTTGGACCGAAGCGCTCGAGCTGCTGTACGACCTCGGCTGGCGCAAGGTCGAGCCGTCGCGTCGCAGCGAGTGATCTGATCGCTCAGGGCGACCCTGCTGCTTTCCGCTTCTTCTTCGAAGGCGGCGACGCATCGGCGTCGTCCGCCTTCTTCAGTTGATGGACGTACAGCGCGGACCGCCCCGGCTGCCCGCGCGGGTCCGGCTTGACGACTCCCTTCACGCACACGGTGTCGCCGGCGACGACGCGTTGCCGGATCTTGCGGAAGTACACGTCCCCCGGCGAGACCAGCAGCGGGACCGAGCGGTTCCGGATGACCAGCATGCGTCCCCACGCCGTGTCGACCACGGCTTCCGCGCGCGCCAGCACCCGCTCCGCCGGGACGTGGACGTGGACGCGCTGATGCAGCCGGGACGCACCACCGTCGGCGTAGAACGCCTTGGCGGCAGCCGGATCGACCAGGGACCGGTACGAGACCGGCGCTGCGCCGATCGACGCGAGCGCGGACAGGACCACCAGGATTCGAGCGCGCATGAGCCCTCCTTTCAGGTTCACGCGGCGGGACGTGGGCGCACCCCCAAGGTGACCGCGGTGTTTCCGGCCGGCGGACCGGCGAACCGGGTTGCTTCGTGCGGCCGGCGGTCTATCGGACGGGTGCCCGGATCGTCCCTCCCCGAAGCGGCGCTACCGATTCGTGGACTCCGATTTAGGATCCGCCCCATGCGCGCGACTTCGAGTTCCATCGCGGGTCGTTTCACCGACTGGGTGGCCCGTCGATACCTCCGCAAGCCCGATCAGGCCGGGCTGTTGCGCGTGAAGTTCCCGACCTGGGACGCGATCGGTCACGCCGCGCTGAACGAGGCGGCCTACCTCGCGGGGCTCGAGCGGTCCGGGCGGTTGACGACGCTGAACGTCGAGATCACGAATCGCTGCAACCTGCGCTGCGAGTACTGCCCGGTCAACCGTGACCTCGCGCGCGCGAAACTCGACATGCCGTTCGACGCGTTCTGCGAGCTGATCGTGCGCACGCCCACGCTCACGACCCTCTTGCCGTTCCAATGGGGCGAGCCCCTGCTGCACCCCCGCGTGTTCGACATGATCGCGTTCGCGGCGCGGCGGGGCATTCGCACGTTCGTGACGACGAACGGAACGCGGCTCGACGCGGACACGCGGCAGGCGCTGCTCCGTTCCGGGCTGACCCGGCTGACGATCAGCGTCGACGGCGACGACGCGACGCATTTGCGGATGCGCGGTCAGGAACTCGCGCCGGTCCGCGAGCGCGTGCTCGCGCTGCGCCGCGAGCGCGACGCCGCCGGTGTCGCGCTCGCGATCGACGTTTCGATGGTGCTCGATGCGACGACGGCGCCCGCGCACGACGAATACGTGCGCGCATGGACCGGCGTCGCCGATCGCGTGCAGACGATCCCGCGCATGATCGACGCGCCGCGCACCACGGCGTGCCGCGAGCCGTGGCGCGGCTTGCTCGTCGTCCTCGCCGACGGCACGACCACCGCGTGCTGCGCCGACCGTGAGGGCGAGCTCGCTCTCGGGAACGCGTTCACGACCGATCCGGCGCGCATCTTCGACGGGCCGGCGATGCGCGAATTGCGGCGTCGGCACGCGCAGCGGACCTTCACCGGACCGTGCGCTCGTTGTTCCGAGTTCGATCACCCGGCCATCAGCCGGCGATTCGGGTGATGCGATGTCGCTGACCATCGAGTTGAAGAAGCTGCTCGATCGCCGGCTCGGCAGGCCTCTGCTCGCCGCGTTGTCCGGTGGCTCGGCGCGGCACCTCGATCCACCGGCCGACCCGCGGACGATCCTCGTCGTCAAATTGTGGGGCTTCGGCAACCTCGCGATGGTGTTGCCGTGTGCCGATGCGCTGCGCCGGCGCTACCCGTCCGCGCGCATCGACCTGCTGACCCTGACGTCGAACGCCGCGTTCGCGACCGCCGCCGACGTGT
>JAEUIB010000581.1 GCA_016795255.1 Planctomycetota bacterium | reverse complement strand
TGGGACGTCGAGCGGCACGACGAGGAGCTCGGGTCGCGTGCCAACCGCCGCTGGCGGAACCTCGGCGACGAGATCCACGAGCGCGCCGCGGCGGTGGCTGCGCACCTCGTAGAGACTCCACGATGCGGCGCTGCCCGCGGCGAGCACCTCGGCGGGTCGGCCTTGCTCGTCGACGTGAGGTGGCGTCGCGATCTGCGGCGACGCGACGAGCAGCAGCGCGCGCGTACCGCCGTGCTGCGTCCAACGTCCGCTCGTCGCGGGATTCGCCGCACGGACCGCCTCGATCGGCATCAGCTCGACGTGATCGACGACGAGTGGCGCGTCGGCTGCCTCGATCTCGACGTCGAGCACTCCGTCTCCACCGGCCTGCGCCACGAGACCCGTGAAGCGCGCTGCTTCGGTCGCTTCGAACTTCGTCGCGGCGTCACCCGCGCGCAGCGTGCCCGCGCCGTTCGCGTGACCCGCGAGCACGAGCCAGGTCGAGCCCGGCTCGGCTCGGACGCGTTGCTTGATCGCGCCGTTCCGATCGAGTTGCGCCGCGGCGGTTCCGCAGTCCGCGAGCGGACCGGTCGGACTCGCGCCGCGCGCCGTCCATCCCGTCGGCGACGCGCTGTCCCAATCCTCGAGACCGCCGTTCGCCAGCACGCTGCGCCGCGGCTCCGAGAGTCGACGCAGCACGTTGCGCGTCAGCGTCTCGATCGACGTGAATCGACCGGCCGCGTGCCCCATCAGCGTCGGCCATCCGCCGCTGCCGACGTTGACGACCGTGCCGGGCCCGTGGTGGATCGTGACCGCCGTCATGCCCTCTTGCGCCGGCGCCGCAGCGAGGACGAGCACGTCCGCGGGCGAACCACTCGATCGGCTGACGAGGATGCGGTCGCCGATCCGCTCGGCGTGGACACCGTCGACCTCGCCGCACGCGGCGATCGCGCGGATCGCCGCCCCGCCGTACGGGACGTGTTCGTCGCCGAACCGTTCGAGCGCCCGCGCGTCGAGTCCGGCGAACGCCCAATGCGTCGGTGCGGCGACGCGATAGCCGCCATAGCCGTCGTCGAACGGATAGCTGCCGACGACTCCGCCGAACGGGTAGCCGGACGGCGCCCAGCTCGCGTCCAGCGACGTCGCCCACGACGCGTGCCGCCACGCCGCGCCGAACGTCGCGTTCTCGGGCTCGAGGACCGGTGGCCACGCCCACTGCGTCGTCACGTCGCGCGCGCCGCCCGGCGGCGGATCGCGCAGCCACGCGTCCTGGCGAGCGTCCTTCGCGCAGAGGATCGTCGTCGGCGACTCGAAGCGGATCTGCCAATAACACGTGTTGCCGCCCAGCACGAACAAGCGGCCGCCGTTCCCGACGAAGCGCGCGACGCGCTCGCGCATCGCGCGTGTCCAGTACTCGTGATGACCGAGCAGCACGAGCAGGTCGACGCCATCCAACGCCGCCGCGTCCGCATGCAGATCGACGTCGGTGACGCAGCGCACGGCGAAGCCCTCGCGCTGCATC
>JAEUIB010000573.1 GCA_016795255.1 Planctomycetota bacterium | reverse complement strand
CGCTCGAGCAGCACGACGAGGACGACGCTCTTCGCGATCACCAGGCCGATCGTCGCGAGGTTCACGTGGACGAAGCGCTGCAGTCCCGCGAGCGCGCCGAGGAACGCCGCGCCGAACAGACCGAGCGCGAAGTCGACCGCGACGATGCGGCACACCAGGATCGCTTCGGCGCGCAGCGGCGCCGGGACGCCGAAGAAGTCGACCAGCCGAGTGCTGCAGCCGAACAGGATCAGGAACGTCGTGATCGCGAACGCGGAAAGCAGCGTCAGCGCGGTCGAGTACGTCGCGGACAGCGCGCGCTCGTCGCCGCGGGCCGCGTGCTTCGCGACGTGGCGGACGAGCGCCGCGTGGACCCCGAAGTCGAGCACCGTCAGGTAGCCGCCCGCCGACAGCAGCGTCGACCACACGCCGTACGCCTCGTGCCCGAGCCGAGCGACGACGATGGGGCTGACGACGAACGCGGCCGCGACGATGGCGATCGAGTACGACCAGTACGACCCGAGGCTCTTGGCGAGGGCGTTCACGCGGGGCCAGTGGTATCGCAACGCACGGCGAGCCGCAATTGACCAAAGCCGGCGACCGACGCCCCGGACGGCTGACGGACAAGTGCGCACCCGTCCCCGGGTTCCCCGCCCTGGTTCCTCGGGTTCCATTCCGGTCGGGGCTCCCCTTGAATGGGGGACCGATCGAGCGGGACGGACGCGAAGCCTGCGTTCGTCGAGCTGCGATCCGCGTTCGACCGGGAGGTGACGCGTGCTCGGGGGGTGGCTGCTGGCGACGTGGATCGCGTTCGCGGGTGGGGGCGATCTCGTCCTTCCGCCCGGCGGGACCATCCAAGCCCTCGGCCCCGGGCCGATCGTCCGCTACGTCGCCGATCGCGACGGGCCGGTGACGATCGCACTCGACTCGTTCGAGATGGACGCGTTCCTGTGCGTGACGGATGCGTCGGGCACGCTGATCGCCGCGGCGGAAGACGGCGGCATCCGTCAGAACGCACGCGTCGTCGTCGAACTCCGCGCCGGCCAGACCGTGTGGATCGAATGCACGACGATGAACGCCAATCGTTGGAGCGGCCGATTCACGCTGAGTGCGCGACCGGGCGACGTGCCGCCGCCGACGGGGCCGCAGCGGGACGCGATCGAGGGCGAGTTCTACCGCGCGTACGCCGGGCGTTACTTGTCGAAGGGCGATCCGGTGCGGGCGGCGGAATCCCTCGCGTTCGGGGCCAGGCTGTTCCTTCGAGCGAACTCACTCGACCGTGCGGTTGCCGCGGCGAAGGACGCTTGGGATCTGGCGCGCGCGATCGACCGCGTGGACATCGAGCTGAACGCCCTCACGACCGGCAGCCTCGCGGCGGAGCACCTCGCGGACCATGCGAGCGCCATCGAATTGGCCCGCGAATCACTCGCGTTGGCCACGGTCACTCGGAGCGATGCGCGCCCGATCGCCGAGATCACCTTCCGCCTCGGTCGCGCGCTGTTGGTCGGCGGCCGCCTTGTCGAGGCCCGTCTCGCCTTCGAGTTCGGCCGAGACACGAGTGCGTCAGCGGACCTGCAGCGCGAGTGGTCGAGACACGAGCTCGGTCTCGCCCAGGTCGCGCACCGGGACGAGGATCTGGAACTCGCGTCGCGCCACCTCGATGCGGCCGAGACCCACGCGCAGTCGATGGCCGATGTCGAACTCCTGCGCTCGATCGACTTGGAACGGACGCTGCTCGCGTTTAGACGCGTCCGCTTCGCCGAAGCGAACCAGCGATTGGAGGAACAGCTCGCTCGCGCGTACGAGCGCAGGGACTTCTCGGCGATCGGCATGTGCCGATCGACGCTCGGACTGGTCCAGATGAACAGGCGGAGAGACTACGACGCGGCGGAGCGTGAACTCCGGGCTGCGATCGGGGCATTCGAAGACGCAGGCGAGCCCGTCAACCACCTCGGTGCGCGAATGCAGCTGCTCGAGGTCCGCCAGCGTCGCATCCTCGACACGACAACCGGGGATTCGATCTCGCGCGATGCAGCGAATCGGCATTCCGACGCACTGCGCGAACTGCTCACGGAGGCCCGCGAGGTCGGAGCCGCGTGGGTCGAGGCATCGATCGTGCTCCAACTCGCGGAATGGAGCGAGTGGACCAAGAGCGACGGCGAAGCGCTGCGACTCGCGGAGGAAGCCGAGCAGATCTTCGCGGTTCGCGTCGGCAGCCCGGATGGCGCGCTCCGCGCGCGACGACTCCAGGCATTCCTGCGCCTTCGCCGCGGCGAGACTGCATTCGCGCGAACCGTGCTCGACGATGCCCTGGCGCATCGAGCCGCGCGCGAAACCGCGCGCGATGCCGACGACGCGGTGGGTGATCGCGTCAACGCGGAGGCTTGGAGTCGGCTCGCGATCGATGTCGCCGCCGCGTGCGTCAGGGATGGAGCCGACGCGGCTCGCGAGTTCGTGCGTTGCGCATCTTGGCGGGACCGCGCGTTGTTCTCCGGAATCCCGTTGGCCCTCCTCATGGAGCAAGCGGAGCAATTCGTCGGCTACCGCTGGCCGTCGACGACGCGATACGTCGAGTTCGCGAGTGGCCGAGACCACAGCTATGCGTTCGTCGCGGGTGGTGGCGCCATGAAGCTGGTCGAGTTGGGTCCGCGCAGCCAGCTCGAATCACTCGCGGACACGTTCGTCGCGCGGGTGCGCGATCCGAGGTCCGAGCCGCTGCAATTCGTCGGCGCCGGGCGAGCGTTGTTCGACGCGCTGCTCGCGAACGTCGTCGCGGAGGGTGGCGTGGAGCGCGTGCTCGTCAGTCCCGGCGAAGCGTTCGCGGTTCTGCCCTTCGACGCCTTGTTGGCCAGGGATGCGCGACCCGATGCCCCGTGTTCGGACCTGGCGTTCGCCGTTCGGTCGCTACAGATCGACTTGGTGCCCTCGTGGCGTACGTGCGTGACGGGGCTGCCCGATCGCAACGGGACGGCAGACCTCGGCACTCTCGTCGTCGGGGATCCGAGTCCGACGCGCATGCCCCCGTTGCCCGGTGCCGAGCATGAAGCACGCTGGATCGCCGATCACTTTCGAGATGCCCACGGGCCCGATGTCGGCATCGAGTTGCTCGTTCGCGAGGACGCGACACGGGACCGTGTGCTCGCCGGTCTCGCCCGGGCCGACCTGGTGCATTTCGCGGCTCACGCCGAGGTGGATTGGAGCGACCCATCGCTCACTGGCATCGTGCTCGCGCACGACGAGCGCCTCACGCTGGCCGACATCCGATCGACGACGCTTCGAGCGGACTTGACCGTGTTGTCCGCATGCGCGACCGCGGCTGGACAGGCCAGGAGCGGCAGTGGGTTGCTGTCGGTGGCGAGTGCATTCCTCGACGCGGGCAGCCGAGGCGTGATCGCGACTCGATTCCCCGTCGACGACGCGTCGGCGGACTTGTTCCAGAGGCGTTTCTACCTCGCGCTGTGGCACGCGGGTCTGGAGCCGGCCGCGGCATTGCGCACTGCGAAACTCGAGTTCCTCGACGGATCCGCTGTCGTGGGCGACAGCCGTCCTCCGCGGGGTCGCCCCGCGGTCACGATCGAGGACACGCGGCCCGTCCCGACCGCGCATCCGTCACGCTGGGCAGCGTTCGTGTACTCGAGCAAGCAACCGTGAATGGAGGGTCGACGCCGCAACCCGCTCGGCACCGCGGTGCAGGTCAACGACCTGGCTTGCGTGGACGCGGATCCAGTGGCGCCTGCCCGTTGGGTTGCTCGATCAGGCGGAACGACTCCAGTCCAGCTCCGCGCCGCCGGCGACGCAGCTCGAACAGGAAGGTCACTGCGTTCAGGACTTGCCCGCGGACGCCGAGGGCGAGGCCCCAGATTCGCACGTAGCGCGTGGTGGACGTGTCCATTCGCACACGGACGGCCCGGTGGATTCCGTGACGACTGCCGCGGGAGTGAATCACCAGCGCCGAGTTCGGTGGAGGTTCACGGGACGGTGGCGTGTCTCGCGATCCCGCGACGGCCATGAGCGCGCGGGTCACACGAGCCTCGCCCGATCGGCCGGAGTGGATGTCGGGTGGAATTCCGATGTCGGCGATCACGCCGTCCTCGAACACTCGCGAGATCCACGCGCACACCGCGGTGCCTCGATCGATGTTCTCCTGGCAGCTCTTGCTCTGATCGTCTTCGTCTTCTTCGGTGTCGTCCGTCGGCTCCGCCGGCGTGTAGACCTGATAACTCGTTCCATTGAGCACGGCAAAGGCCATGGATCTCTCCCGGATTCACCCCACGAGCGGGCGGAGTCTAGCCCGCTCGCGGAGTGAACGTTCATCACGGGAGGGGAGCGGTCGAGGCAGAGGAAGGGCCGTCCGGTCGTGAACCTGGCCGTCGAAGGGTCACACCCCGTGGAACTTCGTGACCGTCTGACCGCCGGCGGTGACGTCGACGCGCCAATTGCCCTCGGCGAGGTTGCCCGCCGGCGCTTGTCCCGGAGCGCTCGGGAAGTGCGCTTCGAACGTGCAGTCGCCGTTGACCGGCACGTTCTGCGTGATGATCTCGCCGTTCGGGCCGCGCGCGGTGACCGTCGCCGTGCCACCCGGCGCCGGAGCGAGGCCGCGGATCGACAGCTTGCCGTCGTTCGCGATGGCCGGATCGTTGCCCGACGACGCGCTCGTGATCTTCAGCTTCTTCGGTTCGACGTTCGGGTTGCCCGGCGCCTGGACCGGCGGCAGCGTGATCGCGATCTGCACGTTGACCGTGATCTTCACTTGCGCGCCGTTGCCGATCAGCTTCGCGATGGCCCAGACGTCCTTCTGCGCCTTCATCAGGAAGCTCTGCATCTTCGCGGCGATGGCGGCTTGGAGTTTGTCGAACGCGCCGCAGTCGCCGGCGAGGAAGCCCATCGGGAACGTGCCGCCGGTGGTCTGCAGCAACTCGTTCGCCTTCGCGAGGAAGTTCGTCATGACGTAGAGCACGTGCGAGTCGAGGTGGTCCGAGAACCCCGCGGCGGATTGCGCGAGCAGGATCTGCGCCTGCGCCTGCGTGATCGTGCCGGCCTTGAGGTCGGTCTTGATCACCTTCAGCTCGGCCTTCAATTGCTTCAGCGCCAGCTTGAAGCAGTTCTCGAGTTCCTTCTTCGACTTGCCGAGCTGCTGCGCGATCGCGGCTCCCGGGCCGGGTGCGGCTTCGACGGCGGCCGGAGCGGCGAACAGCGTGCAGGCGACGAACGAACCGACGACGAACGAACGGAGTCCCATGACGATCTCCTTGATCACTGGATCAGTGGGTGATGGGTGAGAGGACGAGTTCCTGCGGCTTCGAATCGTGAAGCGGCCCGCGCGGGGACAGGAAAAAGCCGGAGCGTCGACCGCGCGATCACTGCAAGACGACGATCGAGGTCCCGGCGGCGGGCGGGGATGGCTCGATGCGGACCTTCGCCTTCTGCCCCTTCTGCGGGAAGTACGCGAGGCGGAACGTCCACGCGCCGCCGAGCGCGAGCGGCACGTCGACGAGGCTGAGCCCATCGACGTCGATGTCGAACGTGACGTCTTGCATCGTCGCGTCCGGGCGCACGAGTTGCTTCGCCAGCGTGTCCGGCGTCGAACCGAGCGCGGTCACCTGGACGTCGAGCAGCGTGCCGGGCAGCGCGAGGAAACTCTTCTCCGCGTAGCCGCCGACACCGTTCGACGTGAACGTGGCCTTCGCGACTTTCGCGGCCTTCGGCAACGTGCGGCTCGTCTTCGCCTCGAAGCTGCCGCTGCCCGCGACGTGCTCGAAGCGCAGGCGATGCGTGCCGGCGGAGGTCAGCTTGATCGAGCGCTTCGACTTCGCGCCGGCCTTCACCGTGAAGAGCTTGACGGTGGACCCTCCTGGTCCGAGCACGCGGACGCGCGCGTTCAACGACTTCGGCGTCGTCACGACGAGCTGGAGCTTCATGCCCGGGATCGCCGCGAACGCTGCATCGAGCGTGGGGACCGCATCGCTCAGTTGCCCGGTGAGTCGATCGCCGGGCGCGAAGCTCGTCGCTCCACCGCCGCCGGACCCCGCCGGCGTCGTGACGTTCAGCGCGAGCGCGTAGCCGTTCGGCGCGCCGAACACGCGGACGAACCACGCACCGGACGCGGGCAGCGGATCGACCGTGCACCATTCGTCGTCGTCCGCGCTGCTCGAGCCGACGACGAGGTTCAGTTCCGGGTCGAACACTTGAAGGTCGAGGTTTCCCGCTGCGTGCGCGAACAGGATCCCGGCTTCGAGCCGCTGCCCCGCGACCAGTTCGACCGAGAACCAGTCCTCGTCGCCCGCGGCGAGCACGAGTCCGGTCGTCGTGCCCGCACCGCGTTGCGTCGCGGTCATGGGCCCGCCGTTCGGTTCGAACGCATCGTCGGTCGTCGGACCGGCGGTGACCGTCAGCCACTCCTTCAAGTGCGCGACGTCGTTCGTCGCGTTCGAGTCGCCTGCCGCCGTGACTTCGACGACGACGGCCCACGCGCCTGGGGCGATCGACGCCGGCAACTGCCCGGCGAAGTCGTACGTGCCCGCGGTCTCCTTCGGGAAGGTCGCGAACGTCCAGTCGCCGATCAGCACACCGCCGCTCGGCGAAAGCTGCGACTTCGACAACCACAAGCGCACGCGCAGGTTCGTCAGGTCGACGTTGCCGACGTTCTCGACGGTGACGCCCTTCGCGACGACCGCGCCGCCCTGCGGCACTGCGAACGCCGTGAGTCCGCAGTTCGCGAGCTTGCCCGCGACGACGCGAAGCGAGAACACCGCCGCGACCTACGTCGTCGGCACCGTCGCGATGCTCGAGTACGCCGCGCGCAGGATCTTCGCGTCGTGCGCGTGCGGCGAGCTCGCCGGCGCCGCGACGTGGGGATACAGCGCGTGCATCACGCTCGGCACGTCGTACGTGTACGACTCGGCCGACGTCTGTACGCCGAGCGCGTGACCGAGCTCGTGCATCATCACCGCGGGCAGGAAGTACTGCGTCGGGCTGAACTCGGCCGCCAGCGCGCTCGACGTCCACTGGTACGCGGGGTTCACGCAGATGTCCGACTCGGTGATCTGGGTCGACCCGAGGT
>JAEUIB010000572.1 GCA_016795255.1 Planctomycetota bacterium | reverse complement strand
CAGCAGGTGTCGTGGCAGCAGGCGCTCGAGTCGAACGAGACGCTGGGCCCGCGCGAGCTCGCGTTCGGCGACGCGCCGAAGGTCGTCGTGCCCGTGCCGGGCATCACGAAGTTGAGCTGACGATCGAGTCGCGCGCGTCGGTCACGACGATCGGCGCGCGCGCCAGTCCGCAGCGAGCAGTCCGAGGAACACCGCGTACTGGATCTCGTCGTTGACGAACCAGCGTTCGCGCAGATAGCCCTCGCGCCGGAAGCCGAGGCTCTCCAGCAATCCCATCGACGCGTCGTTGCGCGGATCGACGTCGGCTTCGATGCGGTGGATGCGCAAGTCGTCGAACGCGAAGTCGAACAGGCGCGTCAGCACCTCGCGCATGATGCCGCGTCGCCAATGCGCGTCGTGCAGCGCGTACCCGATCTCGCATCGACGGTGCGTCGCGTCGAGCGCGAACAACGTGCACGTGCCGATCAGCCGATCGTCCGATCGCTGGGCGATCCCCCACTGGAACAGCGATCGCTCGGCGAAGAAGTCGAAGATCGATTGGATGTACGCGATGGCCTCGGCGCGCTCGCGCATCGCCGGCGAGCTCCAATACCGCATCACGCGCGGCGACGAGAACACGGCGAACAAGTCGTCCGTGTCCGCCATCGTGACGGGGCGGATGCGCAGGCGCTCGGTCTCGAGCACGGGCAACGAGGTCGCGTCGGCCAGGAACTTGGGGGATGCGGTCATGGCACCCTCTTACCCGACTTCGCGGACACGCGCGCTGCTCGACGTCAGACGGAGAGCGATCCGCGCGTGAGGCTCGGATCGACTCCGAGGCCACGCGCACACGCCTCTTGGCGATACGTGAAGATCCGGCGCAGTTGCCGCTTCACGATCGGCAGCGCGATGTTCGACAGCGGCGCGAGCGGCAACGCGTACTCCACACGGTCGCGGATGTGCGTGCCGCCGTCGCCATCCTCGAACTCGTGCGTGTGGACCCACTTCGCGTACGGGCCGCGCTCCTGCGTGTCGGCGAAGCGCGTCGGCGGCTCCCACGCCGTGATCAGCGTCTTCCAATGGAAAGGCAGGCCGTGGAGGCTCAATCGATAGTCGATGATCGCGCCGGTGTGGATCGGCACCGGCCGCGGCGTCAGGATGCGAAACCGTAGTTCCGGCGGCGTGATGCGCTCGAGGTTCTCCGCGTCGGCGAAGAACGCGAACACGCGCTCGCGCGGCAGCGGGACGAACAAGTCGGCGGTCAGGACGTGCGTGGCCACGGGGGTTCTCGGGGGGCGGAGGGGGTTGAAAGCGCAGCGCGCCAACGATCGGGGCTTGACCGACGTTGGCGCACGGTGTTCCCTCCAGCCGAACGAAAAGGAGGGATCGAGCATGCGACGGAAGAACGCTCTCTCGGCCATCATGGCGTTCGCATGTCTCGTCGTCACGGATGCAGAAGCGCAGTTCGCGCTTTGGAAGCACCACGGGGCCGCGGGCACGTCGTTGTACGGCCTGCGCGTGCGAGCGGCCGGCGACTTGAACGGCGATGGCTCGCCGGACTGCATCGCGGTCGAACCGCTGCTGTTCGGATCCTCGAATCCCGTCGTGAACGCGTACTCGGGCAAGGACGGCACGACGATTCACGCCTTGTCGTTCCCGCAGGGCCCGAACGGACTCGGACTCGCGATCGGCGCCGGCGCGGACTACACCGGAGATGGCGTGCCCGACATCCTCCTCGGGTCGCCGGGCGCCAACGCGCCACCCGCGAGTGGCCTACCGTCGTATCCGTTCGGCGGTGTGTACATCTACTCGGGAAAGACGGGTCAGTTCGCGCGGGCGCGGCTGGGAAACGGGGTCATCGGGTTCGGGACCCAGATCTGGTGCATGCCCGACGTCAACTCGGACGGCATCGCGGACTATGCTGTCCTCGTCGGCGGGCCTGCGGC
>JAEUIB010000563.1 GCA_016795255.1 Planctomycetota bacterium | reverse complement strand
CGAAGTCGCCGTCGGCATCGAAGTCACCGCGGACGATTCCCATCGACTGACCGACGCCGGCGATCGACACCGAGTCGATCAGCCCGAAGCCGGTCGCGACGTCGAAGCGCAACACGAACAACGTGATCGAGATGGGCACCGTGGTCGTCACGCAGTAGACGAACTCGGGGCGTCCATCGCCGACGAGATCGAGTGCCGTCAGCGAGTTCGAGGAGGACGTGGTCGCGGTCGGCAACGGAAACGTCCACGTCGTCGGTTCGAACCGGCCGAAGCCGTCGCCGCGGAACAGCCGAACGCAACCGGTCTTCGCGACCGGATCGAGAACGTCGAACGAGACGATGTCGACGCGTCCGTCGTCGTCGCAGTCGCCTTGCGCCATGTTGGCGGTTGGCGGCAATCCCGAGGTACCGCCGGAGTACAGGAGCGGTGTTTGCGCACTCGCGTCCGGAACGAACCCGAACGTCACGAAGACCGCGCCGATCAGCGCGAGTCGGCCGCAGGTCACGCGGATTCCGCGGGACGCGGCCGGATACCGGGGAAGAGGGAGCATCGGACGACTCCGGGCGGAGCGAAGGGCAGCACTCGGTCCGCGCAGCGGCGAAGTGGCCGGAGACGGTCGAGCGTGCCAAGGTTCCAAAACGCAATGCGGCGACAGCGGGAAGATCCGGCGTACCCTATGACCTGTTCGGGGCGTAGAGGCCGTTCATCCCCGATGCCGTTCGTGACGCGCCCACGTCGACGACGGCCCGACCTCGAACCGTCGACCCGACCCGATCCGGAGGATCCCATGACGCGTCCCTCGTGCACGAAAGCCGTCGTCCTCGTTGCATGCGCGACCTCGATCGGCGCGTGGGCGGTCGCGCGGGCCGCCGTGATGCTGCCGACGTTCGCTCCGGCATGGGTCGGGAGCAGCACGGTCGCGTCCGGCTTCGGTCACTCCGTGTCGTTCGCCGGCGACGTCAACGGCGACGGCTACGACGACGTCGTCGTCGGCGCGCCGTGGTTCAGCAATGGCCAGACGTTCGAAGGCAAGGCGTTCGCGTACCACGGTTCGGCGGCCGGCCTGTCGGCGACGCCGAACTGGTCGCTCGAGAACAACGTCGCGCTAGCGACCGTCGGATCCGCCGTCGCGGGCGTCGGCGACGTGAACGGGGACGGCTACGACGACGTCGTGGTCGGCGCCGAGCAGCACTCGAACGGCCAGCATTTCGAAGGTCGCGCGCAGTTGTTCCTCGGCTCGGCGACCGGATTGGCCGCGGCCGCGAGCTGGACCGTCGAGAGCAACGACAGTGGGTCGCATTTCGGCTTCGACGTGGCCGCCGCAGGCGACGTCAACAACGACGGCTTCTGCGACGTGCTCGTCGGAGCGCCGGAGTCGAACGCTGGCGGCACGGCGTACGTCTACCACGGCAGTCCCACAGGACTGCCCGTGGTGGCGAGTGCCATCCGCACCGGACCGCACCTCGACGCCGCGTTCGCCTACGAGTCGAGGTGTGCTGGCGACGTGAACGGGGACGGCTACGACGACGTCGTCGTCGGCGTCCCCGGCTTCACGAACGGACAGCAGAGCGAGGGCGGAGCGTTCGTCTATGCCGGTTCGGCGACGGGACTCGGCGCAGCTCCGATGTGGACCACGGAAAGCAACCTCGCCGGCATCTGGCACGGACTCTCGGTCGGTGACGGCGGCGACTTCAACGCCGATGGCTACTCGGACTTCGCGGTCGGAGCGTGGCTCTACGAAGCCGACAAGTGGAAGGAAGGGCGGGTCGAGGTCTACGAGGGATCGCCGACCGGGCCCAGCGCCGCGCCGACGTGGACGCAGGTCGGTGGGCAAGTGGGCGCGTCCTTCGGTAGCTCGCTCGCCAACGCCGGGGACGTGAACGGGGACGGCATCGACGATCTGCTGGTCGGCGCGTCCGAGTACGACGACATCCCCGCGAGCTACATCCAGGGCCGCATGTTCCTGTACCTCGGCAGCGCGAACGGACTCGAGCCAACGGCAACCTGGGCCGGCGGCAACACCGGGACCGCGATGTTCCTCGGCATGTCCGTGGACGGCGATGCCGACGTCAATGGCGACGGGTTTTGCGACGTGATCGGCGGCGGCGAGAACTTCGACAACGGCTCGCAACATGCCGAGGTCCATCACGGCGGCCCGTTCGCCGCCGTCACGCCCTACGGCGTCGCGAAGTCCGTGAATCCGTTGACGACGAACGCGCCGCGCCTGACGACGACGGCGGCGCCGGCGATCGGCGCGACGAGCAACCTCAACGTTTCGGGCGGCGTGATCTTCGGCAACGCGATCCTGTTCGCGGGTTTCGAGCCGGCGAGCATCCCGTTCGACCTCGGCACGTTGAACGTCCTGCCGACCTACGTCGTGTACCTGCCGAAGTTCGACGCTCAAGGCAAGACGTCGATCCCGGTCCCGCTCCCGCCGCTCGCCGCACTGCAAGACCTGAGCGTGTACTTCCAGGTCGTGCAGCCGAACTTCCAAGCTCCCGGCTTCTACCACCTGACGATGACCAACGGCTTGCGCTGGGTGCTCGGGACCTGATCGGCCCGCAACGGCGAAGTCGCGGCGTTCCGGGCTCGCAATGACGCCGCGGTCTCCGTATCCATGACGCCGCTCGTGTCCGCGCTCTGCGCGACGCGAGGCGACGGATGGGAGACCCGATCGTGGATGCACTC
>JAEUIB010000549.1 GCA_016795255.1 Planctomycetota bacterium | reverse complement strand
GACGACCGTTCGGCCGGCGAACGCCGCGCCGAGTTCGACGTCGAACGATGTCGACGAGCCGAGGCTCGCCGACACGTAACGCGCCGACGCGACCAGCGGCGCGCGGGATCCCGGCTGGACCTTGACGAGTTGGACGTCGTCGATCGTCCAGCCGCCGAACTCGAGGCCGCCGTCGGCCTTCAGTTCGAAGCGGACCTTCACGGCGGGCTGCTGGTCGGCGAACGCGGAGACGTCGACCTCCTGCGCCGTCCACGCGGAGTCGACGAGGTGCGCCGAGCCGCCCGCCGTGGCCGGGTTCTGCCACACCAGCGCGCCGTTGACGCGGATCGCGGCTTGGTCGAACAGCCCGTCCTCGACGCTGAGGTGACGCAGGAAGCGCAGCCGCAGTCCTGTGCTCGTCGATGCGTTGATCGCCGGCGACTCGAGCCAGTTCGACGCGTTCGACGCGTAGTTGCCGTTGAAGTTGCCGATGCCGAGGTCGTTGCCGCGCGCGTTCGCGCCGGCGCCCGCGCTGGCCGGGTCGAAGCCGCCCTTGCCCTGCGGCGTGCCCTTCTGCCAATCGTTTTGGACCGCGACTTGACCAGAGGTCCAGCCGTTCTCGCCGGCGGCTTCGAAGCCATCGGAGAACAGCGTCGCGGTCGTCCCGACGAAGAACGAGAACATCGCACCGCCCGGGGTGATCGCGTCCGGCAGCCACTGCGTGCGTCCGAGGTCGTCGGTCGCGAGCAACCAGTACTCGACCTTTCCTTGCGCGACGCCGGGCAGCGATCCGACGAATGCGCCGGGAGTGCCCGAAGCGAACAGATCGACCGTCTGCGTCGGTCCGCCATCCACGCGCCACGTCACCGAGCACGCGCTCGGCGACGCGCTCGTCAACGACGTGACGGACACGGCGAGCGGGTACGGTCCGCCGGCGTCGGTCGTCGACGGCAACGGCGTATGCGCGAGGACGAGGTCGACCGGATTCGCGAGCGTCGCCGCCGACGCGACGAACGCCTGCGTGATCTTCGTCGCGAGCGTGAAGTCGTTGGCGCTGCCGCCGACCGTGTCGTTCGCGGTGTGGATCACCGTCGAGTAGCCGGTGAGGTCCTCGAACAGGAACGCCGCGGGGATGCCGTTCGACTGATAGCTCTGATGGTCCGAGGTCCCGGCGGTCAGGACGCCGGTGACGGTCGGCAGCGACGGTACGTACGCGGCGGTCACGTCGCGGCAGAACTGCGTCAGCGCCGCATCGGTGTTGTTCGTCGCGAAGTCGAGGTCGAGCGTGTCGCCGGAGTTGCGGTGCGCGATCATGTCCATGTTCAGCATGCCGATGACGTCCGCGCCGGCGGAGTTCAGTCCGACCGCATCGGCACCCGAGCCGACCAAGCCGAGCTCTTCCGCCGAGAACAGCACCAGGCGGATCGTCGATTCGAAGTCGACCTGTGCCAGCAGCCGCGCGCTCTCGAGGACGCCCGCGGAGCCGGATGCGTTGTCGTCCGCGCCGGGCGCGCTCGCCGCGGCACCCGACAGGTTGATCGAGTCGTAATGCGCGCCGAGCACGACGATCCGCTCCGGATGCACGAGTCCGGTCTTCGTCACGACGATGTTCGGTGCGTAGGACGCGTTGAACTGAGACGTCGTCACGGTCAGGCCGGGGATGGCCTGGAACTGCTGGATCAGCCAATTCTTCGCGTTCTGGATGCCCTGCGAGTCCGCGCGCCGTGTGCCGTAGCTCGCGAGCTGATTGACCGTCGCTTGCAGATTCGCGGTCGACACCTGCGCGACCAGCGCCGTGATGCGCGCATCCGGGGTGATCGCCGCGAGCGCGCCCGGCGCGAGTCCGCGCGGGTCGACGAATCCACGCGACGGCAGGAACGGAATGCGCTCGACCGGTTGCGCCTCGTGCGCGCAGCGATGCGCGACCTGCGGCAGCGCGTCGTGCGCGACCAGGACCAGCGCCTGACGCGGCGTTCGCTCGAGGACGTCGGCGCCGACCGGGACGTGGTCGAGGGCCGTCACGAGGACGTCCGCGTGCTCGGGCCACGCGCCGTGCGAGCGTGCATCGAAACCGACCGCGACGAGTTCGCGGACCGCGGTCGCGTCGCCCTCGCCGATCGCCAGGGTTCCGTAGTCGCCATAGAACGCGATGTGCTTGACGATCCGCTGCGCGGCGCCGGCTTCCAGCGGGCCGACGATCGAGATCAGATCTCCCGCGACGGCGGACGTCGGAGGAAGCAGCCAGTCGCAGACGGGAAGGGCGACGAGGACGAGCCAGGCGCGGCGGAGCATGCAGCGGGTTCCGGGGGGCGGGGGCGGAGTGGGGCGCGCATCGTAACCCCGGCTCCGGCAACCGCGTGCGCCCCATGCCGGGCGTCGCGAGGGGTCACGTTCGTGCATCCGGCGCCCCGCCCTGCTGCGTATGAGACGCCGCAGCGGGTGAGCGTCACCGACGCGATCACCCGGGTCCACACCCCAAAAAACGACGACACGGCTGGCGCAAGTCGCTTCGGCCGTTAGAGTTCCTCGCGATGAACGTTTTGAACGTTTCTATGGACGAGTTCCGGATCGGGCGGCGATGACCAGTCCGACCGCTTTCCTCGTCGTGACGTGGGTCGCGCTCGCCGTCGCGATGGCGGGCGCGTCCGCGCTGGCGCGACGGCACCGCGATGCGGGAGTCGTCGACGTGACGTTCGCGTTCGGCTTCGGCGCGGCGGGAGTCGCCGCGGCGGTCGCGTTCGACGGCGACCCGACGCGACGGCTCGTGCTCGGCGCGCTGTGCGGAGCGTGGGGGCTTCGACTCGGCCTGTACCTCGCGTCGACGCGCGTGTTCCGCGGCCACGAAGACGGCCGCTACGCGGTGCTGCGCGAGCAGTGGGGAGCGAGCGCCGAGACGAAGTTCGTCGCGTTCTTCCAGATCCAAGCGTTGCTCGTCGCCGGGCTCGCGCTCGGGCCGGTCGCGGTCGCACAGCGGACCGAAGCGTTCGGGACGCTCGCGGACCTCGTCGCGCTGGCGCTGTTCGCGACGTCGATCGTCGGATCCGCGGTCGCCGATCGTCAGCTCGCCCGGTTCCGCGCCGAGCCACGGAATCGCGGACGCACGTGCCGCGTCGGGCTCTGGGCGTACAGTCGCCATCCGAACTACTTCTTCGAATGGTTGCATTGGTTGGCCTACTGCGCGTGGTCGTTCGGCGTTCCGAACGCGTGGCTCGCGTGGCTGCCGGCGGCGGCGATGACGTACTTCATGCTCGCGGTCACCGGGATCCCGCCGACCGAAGCGCAGGCGCTGAGATCCCGCGGCGACGACTACCGCCGCTACCAGCGCGAGGTCTCGGCGTTCGTGCCGTGGTTCCCTCGTCGTCCGCACACCGAAACCGGAGTGAACTGACCCCATGGACGCACTTCTCGATCGAGGCCTCGTTCCGGATCGTCTCGTCCGCGCGTCGATCCGCCGGTTGCTGCGCGCGCGCCTGCGCGAGGAAGCGGCCGCGTCGCCCGCCGACGCGAAGGCGCGGCTCGAAGCCTGGGTGAGGCAGTGCTCGACCGGCCCGATCGCCGTCGAGACGAAGGCCGCGAACGACCAGCACTACGAGGTTCCCGCGGAGTTCTTCGAGATCGTGCTCGGCCCGCGCCTCAAGTACAGCTCTGCGTGGTACGGCCCCGGCGTCACGGACCTCGGCGTCGCCGAGGACGCGATGCTCGAACGCTCGGCGCAGCGCGCGGAGCTTCGCGACGGGCAGACGATCCTCGAGCTCGGCTGCGGCTGGGGCTCGTTCACGCTGTGGATGGCGCAGCACTACGCGAACGCGCGGATCGTCGGCGTGTCGAACTCGGCGTCGCAGAAGGCGTTCATCGAGCGGCGCGCGCGCGAACTCGGGCTGCGGAACGTCGAGATCCGGACGGCGGACATGAACGCGTTCGATCCCGGGTCGCGGTTCGATCGCGTCGTGTCGGTCGAGATGTTCGAGCACATGCGCAATTACCGCGAGCTGATGCGGCGCGTGTCGACGTGGCTGAAGCCCGACGGTCGACTGTTCGTCCACGTGTTCGCGCATCGCGATCACGCCTATCCGTTCGACACGACCGGAGCTTCGAACTGGATGGGCCGCCACTTCTTCACCGGCGGCCAAATGCCGTCGTACGACCTGCTGCCGCGCTTCTCGGAGCACCTCGCCGTCGACGAGCGCTGGTGGGAGAGCGGCACGCACTACGCGAAGACCGCCGAGGAATGGCTCGTGCGGCTCGACGCGGCGCGCGACGCCGTGCTCGCGACGTTCACCGACGTCTACGGCGCGGCGCGCGCCCGCGCGTGGATGCGCCGCTGGCGGATCTTCTTCATGGCGTGCGCCGAGTGCTTCGCGTTCGACGGCGGCGCGCAGTGGGGCGTCGCGCACTATCGCTTCCGCGCGAGTGCCGGCCGATGACGTCGTTCCTCGCGAACACGAAGGCCGCCGTGCTCCGGTGGTTCGACACGTCGGTCGATCCGCCGCCCGCGACGACGGAGGCGCGCGTCGACTGGCTGCGCACGCTGCCGTTCCTGATCCTGCACCTCGCGTGCCTGCTCGCGCTGTGGACCGGCGTCAGCGCGACGGCGTTGTGGATCTGCGGCGCGTCGTACGTGGTCCGGATGTTCGCGATCACGGGCTTCTACCACCGCTACTTCTCGCACCGCTCGTTCAAGACGTCGCGCGCGTGGCAGTTCGTGTTCGCGCTCGTCGGTGCGACCGCCGTGCAGCGTGGGCCGTTGTGGTGGGCCGCGCATCATCGCCGGCACCATCGCTGCGCCGACGGCCCGGACGATCCGCACTCGCCGAAGGAGCACGGGCTCTTGTGGAGCCACGTCGGCTGGATCACGTCGAAGAAGTACTTCGCGACCGACCTCGAGCTCGTGCCCGACCTCGCGCGCTATCCGGAGCTGCGCTTCCTCGATCGCTTCGACACGCTGGTGCCGTTCGTGTTCGCGCTGGCGCTGTACGCGCTCGGCGCCGTGCTCGAGCGGTTCGCGCCCGGACTCGGCACGAACGGCTGGCAGCTCGTGGTGTGGGGCTTCTTCGTCTCGACGGTGGTGCTGTTCCACGCGACGTGCACGATCAACTCGATCGCGCACCGCTTCGGACGGCGGCCGTTCGCGACGCACGACGAGAGCCGCAACAACGCGTTCCTCGCGCTGATCACGCTCGGTGAGGGCTGGCACAACAACCATCACCACTATCCGCACTGCGCGGCGCAGGGCTTCCGCTGGTTCGAGTTCGATCCGACGTACGCCGTGCTCCGCGCCCTGGCCGCGATCGGCGTCATCCGCGAGTTGCGGCCGGTGCCGGTCGAGCTGCGGCGCGCGAGGCGGGACGCGTGAGGATCGCGGTCGTCGGTTCCGGCATCGCCGGACTCGCGAGCGCGTGGCTGTTGTCGCGCGAACACGAGGTCACGCTGTTCGAAGCCGACGATCGCATCGGCGGCCACGTGCACACGCACGCGGTCCGTGACGGTGGCTCCGAGCTCGCGATCGACACCGGCTTCATCGTGTTCAACGAGCGGACGTATCCGAACTTCGTGAAGCTCTTGCGCGCGCTCGACGTGGAAGCGCAGCCGTCGGACATGAGCTTCTCGGTCGCCGACGCCGCGACCGGCATCGAATGGAACGGCACGTCGCTCGACACGCTGTTCGCGCAGCGGCGCAATCTGTTGCGCCCGTCGTTCCTGCGGATGGTGTCCGACGTGCTGCGCTTCAACCGCGAGGCGACGGCGTACGCGCACGGATCGGACGCAGACGTGCCGATGCGCGAGTTCCTGTCCCGCGGCCGCTATCGCGCGGAGTTCGTCCGGCTCTACCTCGTGCCGATGGCCGCCGCGATCTGGTCGATGCCCGAAGGTGCGGTCCTGGACTTCCCGTTCCGCACGTTCGCGACGTTCTTCGTGAACCACGGGATGCTGACGGTCGACGATCGGCCGCGCTGGCTCGCGATCCGCGGCGGGTCGCGCCGCTACGTCGACGCGATCGTCAAACCGTTCGCCGATCGCATCCGCACGCGCGCGCCGGTGGCTCGCGTGACGCGGCACGAGTCGGGCGTGGAACTCGTCGCCAATGCGGGGCCCGAGCGCTTCGACGGCGTCGTGCTCGCGTGCCACTCGGACCAGGCGCTGGCGATGCTCGGCGATCCGTCGGCGCAGGAGCGCGAGATCCTCGGTTCGATCGGCTACCAGGCGAACGACACCGTGCTGCATGCGGACGCGTCGTTGCTGCCGCGCACGCGCAAGGCGTGGGCGAGCTGGAACTACCACGTCGACGGCGACGCGCATCCGCGGGCGCGGCTGACGTATTGGATGAACCGACTGCAGACGCTGCGCAGCGATCGCACGTGGTGCGTGACGCTGAACGCGACCGAACGCATCGCGCCGTCGGCGATCCACGCGCGGATGACGTACCACCACCCGGTGATGACGGCGGCGGCCGATGCCGCGCGTGCGCGCGTCGCCGAGATCGACGGCGTGCGGCGGACCTATTACGCCGGTGCCTACTGGGGATACGGCTTCCACGAGGACGGGCTGCGATCGGCGTTGCGCGTGGCGGCGCACTTCCGCGTGGGGTTGTGATGCGAAGCGCGCTGTACCACGGCATCGTCGAGCACGCGCGGTCGGACGCGACGCGTCACGCGTTCTCGTACCGCGTGTGCATGACGTGGCTCGATCTCGACGAGCTCGACGTCGTGTTCCGCGGTCGTTGGCTGTGGTCGGCGCGCCGGCGCTCGTTGGCGTGGTTCAAGCGCTCGGACTACCTCGGTGATCCGAACGTGCCGCTCGCCGATGCGGTGAAGGATCGGGTCCACGAGCGCTGCGGTTTCCGCCCGACCGGTCCGGTGCGGATGCTGACGACCCTGCGCGCGTTCGGCGTCGCCTTCAATCCGGTGACCTTCTACTACGCGTACGACGCCAGCGGTGAGCACGTCGAAGCCGTCGTCGCGGAGATCACCAACACGCCGTGGAACGAGCGGCACGCGTACGCGTTCGACGCGCGTGGACGATCGGACGCGGCGTTCACCGTCCGCTTCAAGAAGGACTTCCACGTCTCGCCGTTCATCGACATGGACTGCGACTACGAGTGGACGTTCGCGCCACCGGGCGAGTCGCTCGACGTCGCGATGCGCAATCTGCGCGGCGGCAACGTCGTGTTCTTCGCGGCGCTGCGCGCGCGGCGCGTCGAGATCGGCACCGCGTCGCTGGCGGGCGCGCTGCTGCGCTTCCCCGCGCAGCCGCTGCGCGTGCTCGCGGCGATCTACTGGCAAGCGTTGCGCCTGTGGTGGAAGGGCGCGCCGTTCTTCGTTCACCCCAAGAAGCGCGAACCCGCGGGTGCGGGCGCATGAGGAGCGCGTGATGGCGACGGAACCGAATTGGCTCGAGCGGGCGCTGAAGCCGGCCGTGTTGGCGAGGCTTCGCGGCTTGAAGGACGGAGCGTTGACGATCGTCGACGGCGATCGCGCGCATCGGTTCGGGGCGGTGCCGCCGGACGCTCCCGAGCTGTCGGCGACGGTGACCGTGCGCGATCCGGCGTTCTGGCCCGCGCTGGCGCTGCAAGGCAGCGTCGGAGCCGGAGCGACGTACGTCGACGGCGCGTGGGACGCCGACGATCTGGCTCGGCTCGTGCGCATCTTCGTCCGCAATCGCGACGTCCTGAACGGGCTCGAGCG
>JAEUIB010000544.1 GCA_016795255.1 Planctomycetota bacterium | reverse complement strand
ACGCCGGCGCGCTCGTTGACCTTGCTGCGGCGCGTCAGCCCGCCGAGGATCGCCGAGCGGCCCGGTTCGAGCAACACGACCGTGTTGACCTCGCTGCTCGAGATGATCGGCACGCTCTGGTTCGGCGTGTAGCCGATGTGGCTCGCCACCTCGGCGCGCACTTCGACTTCGACGTCGTCCGCGATGCGCGGCGTCATCTCGACGACGACGCCCTCGGTGAACTCCTTGATCAGCCGATCGACGTCGAGCGCCTCCGGCGAATCACGCAGCGGCGAGTCGGCGACGTCGTTGCCGACGAAGCCCTGGATCACGTACGGCACCTGCGCGATCGACTGCACCGTCGACGCCTTGCCGTTGATCTGCGTCATGCGCGTGTCGGTCAGCACCTCGGCCTTGCCGTTGCTCGCGAGGTAATTGAGGAACTCCGCGGCGAGCAGCGGATTGAACGACAGCTCGGCCGTCAGCGACTCGAGGCTGAGGTTCGTGTCGCCCAAATCACCCCACGCGAACGTGAGGTCGCCGCCGGCGATGCCCTTCTTCCACGAGTACCAGTCGAGCCCGACGTCCTTCGCGTCGTTCTCGTCGATCTCGAAGATGCGGACGCGCGTCTCGATCTGCGGCGGCGGAACGTCGTAACGGCGGAACGCTTCGAGGTCGCCACCGAAGTACGACGGCGTGTCCTCGATGTACAGGAGCTGCCGGGAGTCGTCGGGCAACAGCACGATGAACGGGCTCGCGGTCGAGTTGCGCACCAGCTCCGCGATCTCCGACGGCGTGCGGTGCTTGCACTTCAGGTAGCAGAACGCGGTTCCGAACGACGCGGCCTCGACCTGCGCGGAATCGAGGATCTGAATCGTCTCGGCGACGTGCGGCATCATCCATTCGGGCGCGGTGACGACGAGGATCGACTTGCCTTCGTACGTCGTCTTCGCCGTCAGCTCCTTGAGGTCGACCTCGCACGTGCTGCCGGGCGAGATGCGGCTGACCTTGCCGCCTTCGAGTTCGACGGCGACCTGGATCAGCTCGAACACCTCGGACGCATTCGCTTGTTCGATGACGAACGCCTTCACGACGCAGTCGATGTGGTCGTCGGTCGTCTGGATCTCGATGCGCTCGGTCGGACCTCCGGCTTTCGGCGCCAGCGTGTCCGGCGTCTTCTCCCCGAAGCGGTTGAAGCGCATCCCGTTCTCGTTCGGCGTCGTCGCCGGCGACTGAGCGAGCACACTCGAGCAAGCAGCGACCATCGTCGCGCAGGCGATCACGACCTTCGTCGTCATGGCGAACTCCGGAACCCGATGCGATTGCGATCGCCGGGGGTGTTGTCCCGCTTCGAAAAGACGGATGGGGTGAACGATCGACGCGGACGAGCGGTGGACCCACCCGCGGGAACTCGGACCGAGACGAGCCCGCGATCCGGAAGTGCCGGTTCTGATCGGTCCCCGACCCGGGCCGACTTGAGGCGGAACCTGGGTTCTCCGCGGCGTGCGCCGCCGATGTTTCAGCCGTTCACGACACGCCGCAACGCGGGGACCTCGCGGGCCACGACGTCACGCAAGCGAGCCTCGTCCGCCGCCGAGAATCGCGGGAACGACAGCGCGCCGAGCGTTTCCAACGCCTTCTGCGCACGCGGCGCGGCGGCATCGAACCGCGCGCGCAACTCGTCGCCGCTGGCGCGCGTCAGCAGGTCGCGTGCGAACACGCGCTCGAACAACTCGGGGATGCGCGCCGCGACGTCGCGCTGCGCCGCACTCTTCAAACGGCTGCTGGTCGACACTCCGTGGACCAACGCGAGCCCCGCTCCGAGCGCGCAGATCCCGCGGACCCACCACGCCGCGTCCACCGCGAACGTGAACCACGTCGCCAGTCCGAGCAGCACCGCGAGCCCCATCGACGACACGAACGACCGGACGAGCAAGCTCCGCACGTGCGTCCGCGCGTGGCGGATGATCGTCGCGTGCAGCAGCAGACGCTCGACGTACTCCTGCAGTTGCGTGATGCGGTTGTCGGCGCGCCGCGTCTTCGCGTCGACGACTTCGCGCACGAGCGCTTCCCGCGCCTTGACGAACTCGTCGGCCGGCAGCGCCGGCGGCACCGCGTTGTCGACCGGGAAGTACGTCGTGAACACGAACGGCAGGTCCTTGCGCGCGATGACCTTGCCGAGGTTCCAGCACAGCGCGCCGTAGCAGCGCGCGAAGTCGGACAGGCTTTTGAACAAGTCCATCTTGTTCATCACGATCAGCAGCTTGTGGTCGATGCCGCGCAGCGACTGCGTGACGATCGACAACGCCTCACCGGTCGTGCCGGGCTTGTCGGGATCGAAGAACAGGATCACGAGGTCGGCCCGCGCGGCGAGGAATCGCACGACCCCCGCGAAGTCGAAGCCGCGCTCGGATTCGGGCTTGGCCGCGTCGATCAGGCCCGGCGAGTCGATCAGCGTCACGCTCTTCAGGATGTCGCAATCGCGTCGCTTCAGGCGCAGGTGCGTCAGCAGCTCGGGACCGAACACGCGCAGACCGGCCCACGGCAGCGTCGGATCGGTCGTCAGCGCCTGACCGTCGACGTCAACCTCGGGCGCGCCGTGCGTGAGGATCGTGAAGCCGTCGTCGGTCGGAGCGAGTCCCGTGCGCTGCACCGTCTTGCCGAGCAGGTGATTGATGAAACTCGATTTGCCCGACGAGTGATTCCCGAGCACGAGCACGCACGGTGCGCCGGCGACTTCGCCTTCGCTCGGCACGTCTTCGAACGCGAATCGCTTCGCGATCGGAGCGACGACGTCGCGCAGCAGTCGCTGGACGCGCGCGACGGACTCCACGGATTCGTTCGCCATGCGCGTCGCTCGCTCCGGTTCGATCCACCGCGGCGATCGTAGCGATGCGCGTGAGACGATCTTCCGCGCTCGCTTGACACGTTGCCGATCGACGCCATCATTCGCGCCGCTTTCGGTGCGCAGGGAAGGTGGTGCAAAACCACCGCGGTCCCGCCGCTGTGAGTGGTGACGAGAGTCGTCGTTCCGGAAACGGTGCCACTGTTCGGTC
This sequence comes from Planctomycetota bacterium, assembly GCA_016795255.1. Taxonomy (GTDB): domain Bacteria; phylum Planctomycetota; class B15-G4; order B15-G4; family JADJEK01; genus JADJEK01. Next base: position 4,043 of record JAEUIB010000544.1, on the reverse strand, counting down.
GTGTCGACCGGGTGGGAAGGCAAGACGACTCGAGGATGATCCACGAGCCAGAAGACCGGCCCGAAAGCGTTCATCGTCCGCCTCGCCCTCGCGGAAGGGCACGGGGATCGCGCGTCGTCACCGAATCCACGGGATTCGAGGGCTTCGAGGAACTCGAGCACCTGCTCGATCCGAAGAGCTCGTGTCGGACGGCTCGGCCGCTTGCTTCGTGCATCGGTCGGCCGCCGCAGAACGCGCCGAACTTCCGTGCAAGCCGTGCGAGCGAGGTCTTTCGCCGCTGCGTCCGTTCGAGGCGCGTGCGGCACGGAGGCTGTCGTGTCGTCGTTGAATCGGTTGTTCACCGTGGCTGCGGTCACGGTGCTGGGTGCTTCGTCGTCCTTCGCCGCGTCGGGTGCGTTCGCGACTTCGGTCGTGCAGTTCGTCCCCGGCCCGAGCGCGAATCCGTCCTTCCCGGCCGCCAACGCGATCGGCGGACCGACGGGTGGCGGACTCGCGAACGGTTCGGTCCACGTCTGCGTGCTCGGCGTCGGCGGGTCGCTGACGCTCGGCTTCGCGAACGCGATCGTCGACGGGCCGGGCGCCGACTTCGTCGCGTTCGAGAACGCGCTGACGTTCGGTGGCGGCGTGTTCACCGAGGTCGCGGCCGTCGAGGTCTCGACGGACGGCGCCAACTTCGCGCGTTTCCCGATGCGCTACGTCGGGCCGCCGGTCGCGCAGCCTCCGTTCGGCACGTTGCCGATGGGGACGTTCTCGGGCGTCGTCGGCGGCATGCCGATCCTGACGAACGTCGCGACGAACGCGATCGACCCGCGCGATCTGCCCGCCGGCGGCGGTGAGGGCTTCGACCTCGCCGAGTTGGCGAACGATCCGCTGGTCGTCGGCGGCATCGTCGATCTCACGGACGTCCGGTTCGTCCGCATCGTCGACGTCCCCGCCGGCACCGTGCTGGACGAAGTCGGCGCGCCGATCTTCGACCACGGCGGCTCGACCGGCAGCGCGGACATCGACGCCGTGGCGGTCGTTCGCGATCAGTCGGATGCTCTGGCGCACACGCCGATCGTCGACTTGCGCATCGACGCCGGCGGATTCCTCGTGGTCGAGATCGGGGATGCGGACGGCTTCTCCGACCTCGATCTGGCGACGCTGTCGGCGTCGTTCGATCTGACGACGCTGCAGCTCGCGAGCTGGCTGCCGGCGTTCACGATCGTCGGGGCCGACGCGACCAAGGTCACGCTGCGCTCGATCGCGCCGACCGTGGGCTCCGGGATCCTCGGAGCGTTCGCCGTGTCCGCGCGCGATCACGCGGGTGATCTCGCCGCCGACCAAACGATGCTGCAGCGCTGAAGGACGCGGATCACCGCGGACGGACGAGCGCGGCGACGCGCTCGTCCGTCCGCGGTGGTCGACCCCACCATGCTTTCCTTCCTCGCTTCCATCGTGTCCGTCGCGCTCGGCGTGACGGGCTCCGGCTCGCTCCACGTCCACTCCGGGTTCAGCGGTTCGACGATGCCGATCGCGGCGGCGAGCGCGTTCGTCGGCGGTCTCGCTCCGTTGCCCGGCGGACATCTCGCGGTCTTCGACGGCTCGCGCGTCGTCGAGATCGACCCTGCGTCGAACGGCGCGGTCGTGCGCGTGTTGCACACGCCGCCGACGTTCGTGTTCGGTTCGTTCCTCGCGCTCGATCCGACCGCATCGTTCCTCGTGTTCGGCGAGTCGTCGAACGGGACGTTGACGCGGATTCCACTCGACGGTTCGCCGACGAGCCTCGTCGCGCACGTGTCGTTCAACTACGACGGAGTGTTCGACGCCAGTGGCGCGCTGTACGTCGCGCACGGGAATCCGACGTGGACCGGCACCGATCTCGTGAGGGTCGACGTCGCGACCGGCGGCGTCCAGACCGTCGCGACCGTGTCGGGTCCATCGGGACCGGTCGCGTTCGACTCCAGCGGCACGCTGCTGTACGGCGTGAACTCGCCGTTCTTCCCGGCGCCACCGGGATCGGGCAGCCTGATCGCGTTCACGGCGTCGCAGCTCGCCGGTGCGACGGGGAGCGGGGTGCTGACCGACGGCGACGCGCTCGTGCTCGTGACCGGACTCGATGCGATCGGTGATCTCGTCGTCGATGCGGAAGGCGACTTGATCGTCGGCGATTCGATCCACGGAACCGTGACGGCGTACGACGCGACCGGAGTCGTCGACTGGGTGATCGCGTCTCCCGCCGCCGCGAGCACGAGCGTCACGTATCTCGCATTCGTCGACGACGGCTCATCGCACGCCGCGACGTTCGACCCGTACCAGCCGAACGGCGGCGGGACTCTCGCGCTGGTCGTGTCGGACTTCGCGACGACCAACGACGTCGTGCTCGTCCACCCGGAGCGCCCGACGTTCACCGTCGCACCGTCGAATCCCGTGCCCGTCGGTTCGTTCACGGTCACGCTCGAGGACGCGCCCGCTCACGGCTTGGCGATGTTGTTCGCCGCCGCGGCATCGAGTTCGAACGAGGCCATCGCGCTGGTCGGCGACGTTCCGTTGTTCTTCGCGTTGCTGCCGCCGACTCTCGTGCATCTCGGCGTCGTTCCGCTCGACGCGACGGGCGCGGCATCGTTGCCGGCCTCGAACCCCGGCATCGGCGCGACGATCGCGATCCAAGCCGTCGTGTTCGACGCGACGCTGACACCGAGGGGCACGAGTCAGGCCCTCGACCTCGGGCTGCAGTAGCGAGCGCGGATCGGGCGAAAAGGGGTCTGTCCCCATTGCGCGACACCGAGCGAAAAGGGGACAGACCCCTTTTCGCGTCGTCCCGTCCCTGCGGGGTCACGCCCCACCGTCGGTATCGTCCGCCGCATGAACTCGCTCCGGACCTGGACCCGTCGCTCGTTCGTCGCCGTCGCGATCGCGGCCTGCGCGGTAGGCGCGATCGGCGTGACCGGTTGCTCCGACGGGCCCGACGCGCCGCGCACGCCGTCCGGTCTCGACGTCGTGTTGATCGTCATCGACACACTGCGCGCGGATCGACTCGGCTGTTACGGCTACGACCAGCCGACGTGCCCGACGATCGACGCACTCGCGATCGCCGGCGCCCGCGTCGCCGATTGCTGGTCGCAGTCGAGTTGGACCGGTCCGTCGATGGTCTCGATGATGACCGGCCGCCGGGTCGCGCGCGACTTCGTGAAGATGGCCGACATCGCGACGCTCGCCGAGCGCCTGAAGCGCGCGGGCTACTCGACGCTCGGCTGCCAGTGGAACGGTCTGCTGAACGTCGGTCACGGCTTCGAGCGCGGGTTCGATCGATACCTGTTCAAGCCGCGCGCACCCGACATCGGCAAGGCGCTGACCGAGATGCGGGACGGCCCGCGCTTCGTCTACATCCACCTGACGGACCCCCACGATCCGTACGACCCCGGCCCGCCGTTCGATCGGTTCCCGACGCGCCCGCCACGAGCCGACCGCATCGCCGAGATCGAGCACTTCCTCGCCGAGCAACAGCCGAACCTGTCGCCCGAACAGGTGCGAACGACCGCCCTCGGACACGAGCGCGCGATGGCCCGCATGTCGGCTCTGTACGACGGCGAAGTCGCGCGCGCCGACTCCACGGTCCACAACCTGCTCGGCGTCCTCGAGCGACTCGGGCGTCGCGACAAGTCGATCGTCGTCATCGCGGCCGATCACGGCGAGAGCTTGTTCGACCACCGCGAGGCGCCGAGCGCGCTGACCGGGGACGAGAAGTCCGATCCGATGAAGGTGTGGAAGATGGGCCACGCCGCATTGCTGTCCGAATCGCTGCTACGGGTGCAGCTGATCGTCCAAGGTCCAGGCGTCCCCGCCGGCGTCGTGCTGAACGGCCCGCAGGAGAACGTCGACATCCTCCCGACCGTGCTCGAGCTGGTCGGCCTCCCGCCCGCCGAGAGCATCGACGGCGAAAGCTTGGTTCCCAAGTTCGCGGCGGCCGCGCGCGGCGAAACCCCGATCGGCAAGGACCTCGTGTTCGCCAACACGGCGATCCTGACCGCGGCGCGCTCCCGGTCCGGATGGAAGCTCGTGCT
>JAEUIB010000530.1 GCA_016795255.1 Planctomycetota bacterium | reverse complement strand
CGCTCGAGCGCGGCACCGACCGCGTGCTCGGCGGCGCCGCGGCGCTCGTCGCGCTCGTGCGCCGACCGCACCATCCACAGCGCGGGCACGATGACCGCGGCGACCACCGCGACCGACAGCGCGAGCGTCAGCCGCCGCGCGCGCGTCTCGTGCGCCGCGACCGCGCGGGCTTTCTCGGCTTCGAGTTCCGCGTCCCGCGCGCGCTTCGCCAGCGACCGTAGATGCGAGGAGACGGCGTGCGCGACGGCGCCCGCGTCGGCCGGCCGCTCGGCCGGATCGACGGCCAGGCACGCCAGCGCGAGGTCGACGAGCTCGCGCTCCGCATCGCATGTCGCCAAACGTTCGCGCGCGTCGTCGAGCCAACCCTTCGACGCACGCAACAACAACTCGGCCTTGGTGCGGGCTTGGTACGGCGGTCGGCCGGTCAGGATCTCGCACAGCATTGCGCCGAGGCCGAACACGTCGGTCCGCGTCGACACCGCGGCGTCGTCGCCGCGCGCCTGTTCGGGCGCCATGTACGCGAGCGTGCCCCCGATGCGGATGCGCGAACTCGAGCCGGCGCCGTCTCCGTCACCGACGCCGGACCCCGCATCGATCGGCGCGCTCGGTCGACGGACGTCGCCGATGCCGGGATCCCGGGTCGCGTGGCGCGCGAACCCGAAGTCCATGACCTGCACCTCGCCGAACGAGCCGACCATGACGTTGTGCGGCTTCAGGTCGCCGTGCAGCACGCCGTGCGCATGGACGAACGCGAGCGTCTGACAGACCTTCTCGAAGATCTCGACGAAGCCGCGCGCCGCGGCCCCGCGCGTCGCACCGCGCAGCAATTCGGCGAAGGTCTGGCCCTCGACGATCTTCATCGCGAAGTACGGGCGGCCGTCGTCGAGCCGCCCGAACTCGTGGATCGGCACGATGCCGGGATGCTGCAAGCCGGCGCAGACGTGAGCTTCGGCGACGAAGCGCTCGCACGCCGCCTGATCGGCCGCCAGCGACGCGCGGACGATCTTCAGCGCCACGTCGCGCCCGAGCGACGGATCGTGCGCGCGCAGCACGCGACCGCTGCCGCCTTCGCCGAGCACGTCGAGGACGACGAATCGCCCCACCGACTTCGGCAACGGCTCGTCGCGATCCTCGTCGCGGACCGCGTCCTCCGACGACTCGACGAACCCGGCCGCGTCCGGCTCCGCGACCGAGAACGCGGAGGACAGGAAGCGCTCGAGAAACGCGTCGTCCGGTGTGGGTTCGTCCGTGCTCATCGACTCGATCCGTCGTGCCGACGAACTCTCTGCCGTCGCGCCGAAATCCTGGCCCCGGATTCCGTCGTTCGGGCGCAAATCAAAGGAGACGCGCCAGTTCGGCGCAGCGCTCGGCGAGCTCGCGCTCGCTGGCCTGCGGGAAGTAGCCGGCCATCACCTCGAGCAGCGCCGCGCGGTACTCCCCCTTCGCGTCGTGCAGGTACTCGCTGACCCGCTGGCCGTCGAGGCCGAGCGCCATCGCGATCTCTCGGGGCGGTTTGCCGTGGAAGTAGCGCTGTTCGAGGCAGAACAGCCGCCGGCGCGCGGACTCACCGCCGGTCGATGCGCGAACGACCAGCAGTCGTCGCGCCTCGCGGCC
>JAEUIB010000520.1 GCA_016795255.1 Planctomycetota bacterium | reverse complement strand
GTCTTCCACAGCATCAGCGGCGTGACGTGGTCGTGCTCGTGGACGATGTCCGGGTTCGCGGCGTACTCGGCGACGTCGGCCTCGCGCACCAGCGCGTCGAGTCGCTCCTGGCGACCCTCCTTGCCGGTGGTGTCGATCATGTGATGGTCCTGGACCATCGCGAACTCGTAGTGCGAGCGCAGCGGATCGACCTTCAGTCCGCCGCCGCCGCTCATCGCGTCGCTGGCGCGCAGCGCGTACGTGTTGAAGCCGACCGGCTCGACTTCGCCTTCGAGCGAGCCGCCGACGACGCCGGCGTGATCGCGGCCGTAGCCGAGCGCGACGGTCACGCAGCCGTGCGCGTGACCCGGCAGCAGGTACGCCGCCATCTCGAGCTCACGGCCCTTCCAGGTCAGCTTGACCATCTGGCCGTTCGTGAGGCCGAGCTTCTTCGCGGTCCCGGGCGCGATCAGCGCCGCGTTGTCCCACGTCGTCTTGGTCATGAAGTCCGGCAGCTCTTGCAGCCAGCCGTTGTTCGCGAAGCGCCCGTCCCAGACCTTCGTGCATGGCACGAACGTGATCTCGAACTGGCCGTTCGCCGGGAACTCCGCGCCGTCGACGCCGTCCGTCGCCAGCGCCGGAATCGTGCCGGCGACGGCGGGGACCTCGTACGCCGCGGTCGAACCGCGGACGAAGCCGTCGTGGACCGCGTGACGCCACGCGCTCTCGAACGCCAGCGCGTCGGCGCCCTGCTGCGAGTTCGCCTTGAACGTCGCGCGGACGATTTCGAAGTCTCCGACGCCTTCGTCGCCGAGGACCAGCGACAGCATCTCGAGCACCGACTTGCCGCCGTAGAGCGGCGCGATCAGCGGCTGCGCGAGCGTCGGCGTGCCGTCGAAGGCGCGCGCGTCGTTCCACGCTTCGAGGAAGTGCACCTGCGGCACGTGCCACGTGCAGTGCGCGGCGGTTTCGTCGGCGTACAGCCCGAGGTGGACGGAAGTCTCGACCTTCTTCAGCGCATCGCCGAACGCGAGGTCCGCGGGCGCTGTGTAGACCGGGTTGCCGCCGAGCACGAGCAGCGTCTTCACCGCGCCCGAGTTCATCGCGGCGACCAGATCGCGCAGACCGGCGGCGTGGCCAGGCGCGTCGCGCAGGGCGACGTACTTGACGGTCTTGCCGGCGTTCTCGAGGAACGCGTTGATGCGATGGACGTGTGCGGCGACGAGCGGCGACAACGTCCGACCCGGAGCGACGACGCTGCGACCCTTGTGGGCCAGCAGGTCCTTCGCGACCGCGTCGACGAACGCCTTCGCCCGCGCGAGTCCGTCGAGCGCCTTCGACGGCGCGACGCCGGGCACGCCGAGGCGCGCCGCCAGCGACTGGACGAACGCGCCGATCAAGCTCGGACGCAGCGGCAGGCGATGGTCGGCCATCGCGCCGGTCGTCGAGTGGTTGCTCTCGATCGCGTACAGGCGGTTCAGCGAGCCAGCGTCCGGATTGCGGCGCGACGCGAACGAACGCGCGTGCGCCAGCATCATCGGATGGGCGCCGAGCAGGTCGGCGTCCAGCGTCACCACGACGTCCGCCGTGAGGTCGTACGTCGCGCGCATCGGCTTGCCGAACGCGATCCGCGCGCCTTCGCGCTCGTCGTCGTCGTTGACGGCCTCGTACGCGACCACCTTCGCCTTCGGCATCTCGGTGGCGATGCGGGCCTTCAACCGGGCCACGCTGTCGGACGAGGTCTCTTCGGTCAGGATCGCGAGACCGGCGCCGCCGCTCTGGCGCAGCGCGGTCCACTTCGACCGCATCGCCGCGACGAACGCGTCGAACGTCGAAGCCGCGCTGCTCGACCCGCCGCGCTCGACGACGGTCTTGCTGCGATCGGGGTCGTACAGGCTGAGGATGCTCGCCTGCGCGAACACGTCGGCCGTGCCGTTCGCGAGCGGGTGATCCGGATTGCCGTCGACCTTGATCGGACGGCCGTCGTAGCTCGTCACCAGCAACGGCGCCGCGACTCCGCCCATCTCGAGCGTGGTCGCGAACCGCTGCGGGACGCCCGGGATGCGATTCTCGGGCTGGCTGTTGAACGTGAGGATCTTCTCGTCTTCCCAGCGACAGCCCGTCACCGCCGCCAGCGACGCGGACGCGCCGAGCAGTTGGACGAACCGACGGCGAGAGACCGGCGGCAGATGCTCCGGATCGATCTCGGGGAACTCGCGCTTCAGGAGCTTCAAGAACTCCTCGGAGCGCTCGATCTCGAGATTCCCACGGAAGTACGTCTTCGGTTGCTTCACGATCGACTCCGCTCGTTCAACGCGTTCAACGATGGCACGTCGAGCAGTCGGTGCGGGGATGGATGTTGTTCTGTTCCATGAGGCGCTTGCCGAGCGCCGCAGGGTCTTCGCCCGGGGTCCAGTTCATGTTGGTGACCTGGTCGGCCGGGCGCAGACGCGGGGCCGGATCGCGGTGGCATTGGAGGCACCAGCCCATCGACAACGGCTGGACCTGCTCCACCACTTCCATCTTGTCCACGCGCCCGTGGCACTCGACACAGCCGACGCCCGCGTTCACGTGCGCGCTGTGGTTGAAGTACGCATAGTCGGGAAGGTCGTGGACCTTGCGCCACGCGAGGGCTTCACCCTTCGCGTGCGCGTCGCGCAACGGCGCGAGCTTCGGGCTCGTGTTCTGCAGCGACGTGTGGCAGTTCATGCAGGTCGCCGTCGGCGGGATCGCCGCGTGCCCGGTCACTTCGACCGTCGTGTGGCAGTAGCGGCAATCGAGACCGAGCTGACCGACGTGGAGCGCGTGGCTGTACGGCACCGGCTGCGACGGCTTGTAGCCGACGTCGGTCGTGTTCGGCGAGAAGCCGAACCAGACGAGCACGGTCGCGTAGACCGCCCCGCCGACCACTGCAAGCCCCGACAAATCACGGACCGTGTTGGTCCAGCGGGGAAAGATGTTTCCCGACATGCAGGCTTGTTCCCGAACGGGCTGTGGATGGAAGAGTCCGAAGGGGCGGGAACTTAGGAGCCGGCACCATGTCGCGGAATGCGGCGGGTTGTCGCGGCGGTCCGGGAAAGCCGGACCGCCGCGCGGATTCGATCGCGCAGACGCTTCGCGCTCGCCGAACGTCGCGGTTCGTCACCGCGACGTTCGCGCGAACATCACGGCAGGAATCGCGTGGCGCAACTCAGCGAGTTCGAGTGGCCGTCGTTGACGAGCGGGTCGACCGCGGTGGCCGTCGCGATCGAGCCGTTCAACGGGTGGGACCACCACAGCAGCTCGATGCCCGGGAGCATCGGGTGATTGGGCACCGTCAGCAGGGTTCCGCCGGTCACGCCGCTGGCTCCGACCGGACCGCTGGACGGAATCGGCACCCACGGACCGTTGAGGGCGCCGGGCACGGTGTCGAACCCGGTCAGCATCAACCAATGCGGCACAGTCCTCAGGATCGCGCTGGTCATGGCATCGACCCGACCGACGATTCGCGGTTCCTGCGGTATCGCGGTCGAGATCACCGGTCCCCCGGGACCACCCGAGGGCAAGGCGAGCGCGACGTTGAAACACGTTCGGAAGCCCGCGACGTTGCCGAGGACGAACCGGCCGCAGCCGGTCGGGTGATCGTCGTCGCGGACGAGGAAGCCGAATCGCCCGGGTCCGAGCGCCGAGATGCTGATGTCGGCAGCCCCGGATCCACCGTCGATGCCGAACACCCCGTTGGCTTCGGCGCCGCTCGGTCCCGGCGGGACGTACGCCTGCAGCACGGCGTCGATCGACGACACGCCGAACGCCCATTCGACGCTCGGCGTGAACGCGAACATCTTCGGAGTCATCGCGCCCGACGCGAACGAGTTCACCATGTAGGAATGGGACGAACACAGCGCGAGTTCGTTCAGCGAACCTGCGACACCGTCCGGCGCCGCAGCGGTCTGCGCGGGGTCGCCGTGCAGGAAGATCGTCAGGTTCTCGCCCTCGGGAATCGTCACGGCCGAACTCGCCCCGCCCGTCAGCGTCAACGCCAGCGTGTAGAGGGTCGAGCCTCCGATGTTCGGATTCGGGAACGACACGTTCGGGAACGCGGCTCGAACCGTTGCCGGGCCGCTGCCGACCGGGCCGACGATCGCTCGGAACCCGTTGCCGAACCCCGACGCGATGCCCCAATTGAGGGCGGATCCGGACAGGAACGTGCAGGTGCCCGGTCCGGAAGACAGCACGATCAGCGGGAACTGGATCGGCCCGCCGACCGCGTTCGTCACGTTGATCTCGACGGCATCGAGCTTCGCCGCGTACGTGCCGAACGCCGAGTCGGCCGGATCGACGACCATCGTCGGTGCGTACAGCGACTCTTTGTCGATGCAGTTCCAGAAGCCGTAGAGCGCGGTGCCGCCGGGGGACGAGAAGATGGACGGGGACGTCGACGCTTGCGGCATCACGAAGTCGACCCCGTTCACCAGATGAACGTAGTTCGACGCGTTCCCCGCGAACACGGACGTCGGTACGCAAGCGCTCACGAGGAGCGCGCGAACGATTCGCAACGACATGATTCGATCTCCGGGAAGACCAGGGAGTCGGGCTCGACGAGCGATCCACCCGGCGGCAGGACGCCAGGCCCAACCGATTCCGTTCTTCCCGAGACCCCCGTCCCGGTTCTCCAACGGCCAGTTCTACGCCGGCGCGAGGCCTCGGCAACCTCCGAATTTCCGGAGGTCGGGAGCGCCCCGGCGACCAGGCCGATCCGCGGCTCCAGCGTTCAGCGCGGCGCGTACTTCTGCAGTTTGCGCTGCAGGCTGCGACGGTGGATGCCGAGGCGGCGCGCGGCCTCCGAGATGTTGTTGTTGCAGTCGTGAAGCACGCGCTGGATGTGCTCCCACTCCGCGCGCGCCAAGCTCGGCGCCTTGATGCCGTCGTTGCCCGCGTATGCGCCGGGCTGGACGCCGTCGGCTCGCTCGAACGCCGCGAGGATGTCGTCCGCATCGGCCGGCTTCGGCAGGTAGTCGGTCGCGCCGAGCTTCACGGCGTCGACCGCGGTCGCGATCGAGCCGTACCCGGTCAGCATGATCACCTTGGTCGATGCGTCGATCGCCTTCAGCTCTTTGACGAGGTCGATCCCGGAACCACCCGGCATGCGGAGGTCGACGACCGCCATCTCCGGCGAGTCCTCGCGCGCGAGCTTGATCGCTTCGACGTTGTTGCCCGCGGTGCGGACGTCGAACCCGCGTCCTTTCAGCGAACGGGCCAGCCGCTCGCGGAACACGGCGTCGTCGTCGACCAGCAGGATGCTCGGAAGTTGATCGCTCATGAAGGCTCCTTGCGCTCGTTTCCGGCCGGAACGGCCCCCCATCCTTGCTTGCTCCACGCCGGAAGCAACGGGATGGTCACTTTCACGGTGGTTCCGCGGTCTTTCACCGATTCGAAGACGAGACGGCCGCCCAGTCGTTCGACCACGGTCTGGGTCAGGAACAGCCCCAATCCCATGCCCTTGCCGGGCTCTTTCGTCGTGAAGAACGGATCGGTCGCGCGCGCGAGCGTCGTCGCGTCCATGCCCGACCCCTGATCGCGGACGACGACGCGCAGCGTGTCGGGAGTGACGTCGGCCTTGACCACGACGTGGAAGTCGGGAGGCGACGCGTCGAGCGCGTTCTTGATGATCTGGCGCAGCGCCAAGCCGAGCGCGCGGCGCGGGACGCCGAGCGCGCGTTCGGGGTCGTCGATCGTGACTTCGACGCGTTCGGGTTCGCGCACGGTGTCGAGCGCTTCGGCCAGGAGTTCGCGCGCCGTCGTCGCGACCTGGCTCTCGCCGAGGCTCTGCCCGGCGTCGATCGCCATCTGGTCGAGGATCGCGCGACAGCGACCGACTTCGCTGCGGATCAGCCGCGCGTCCTCGGCGACCTCTTCGGACGCGCCGACCGCGAGCAGTTGCTTCTCGAGATCCTTCGCGATCACCGCGATCGTCGACAACGGCGACGCGAGCTCGTGCGCGGCGCCGGCCGCCAGCGTGCCGAGGGCTTCGAGTCGCTCGGCGCGCGCGGCGGATTGTTGGCGTGCGGCCAGCGCGCGTTCGAGCGCGCCGCGCTCCGACGACACGCGGGTGACGAACCAGACGATCACGCAGACGGCGGCGACGAACGCGGTCAGCAGCCCCGACAAGTACGTCGACAACCGGCCGAAGAACAGCGGCGCGGCGTCGGGGCTCGGTCGGGAGACGTAACTCATCACGTCCAGCTCGGGCACCGGGAGGTGGACGAAGAACAACGTCGCGTACGAACACAGCGCGACGAGCGTCAGAGCGACCGTCGCTTTGGGCCGCAGCAGCACCGCGGCCAGCACGACGTTCACCATGAAGAACATCGAGAACGGGTTCGTCGGGCCGCCGGTGAAGAACAGCAGCGCGAACAACAGCACGAGATCGACGAGCATCACGACGGCGAGCGCCCGCTCGACCTGCTCGCGCGTCCGTGGCTCGCCGGGGTCGCTGAAGCGGCCGCGCGACCAGCCGTGCAGGACGACGTTCGACAGCGCTTCGAAGCCGAGGATCACGCCCAGCGGGAACACCGGCAACGCGATCCCGAGGCCGTTCACGACGAGCGCGATCGTCGCCGCCTGACCGGCGGCCGCGGCCCAGCGCAGCTTCAACAGCCAATGGAAGTTGATGCGGACGCGATCGAGCGCCGCGTCGTCGGGCAGTCGCACCGCGCGGGGAACGATCGGTGGTGGATTCGCGGTGTGGGTCGGCTCGACGGCGATCACGGCGCGGAGTGTAGCCAGCGACTGCGTCGGAAGTGCTCCAT
>JAEUIB010000449.1 GCA_016795255.1 Planctomycetota bacterium | reverse complement strand
AGATCCTGCGGTCGATCGAGTCGCAGGAGGTCCGCATCGAGGTCAACGGGCGCAACTGCGAGATCAGTTCGGACGACGTCGACTACAAGCTCGTCACCGACGATCCGGACGAGTTCCCGGACCTCGCTCCGGCGACGAACGAAGGCGTCGTCGTCCCGCGCAACTTCCTCGAGGAGATGTTCGCTCGTACCGCGTACGCGGCGGCACGCGACGTCGGGCGGTACGCGATCAACGGCGTGCTGGTCGAGGTCGGTGAAGGTCGCCTGCGCTTCGTCGCGACCGACGGCCGCCGCCTCGCGATGGCGACGCGTCCGCTGCCCGACGCCAACTTCCCGCTGAAGAAGGCGATCGTCCCCGTGAAGGGCCTCCAGGAGTGCCTGAAGGGCACCGCCGGCGACACCAACGTCCGGGTCTTCGTGTCCGACGACCGCGTCGTGTTCAGCTCGGAGACCTGCGAGGTCACGACGAAGCCGGTCGAGGGCGAGTTCCCCGACTACCAAGCCGTGATCCCGCGCGAGCACAAGGGCCGCGTCGCGCTCGAACGGGACGCGTTGCTCGGCGCGATCCGCAAGGCGTCGGTCATGGCCGGCGACGAGATGCGCTCGATCCGACTCCAACTCGACAAGTCCTCGCTGAACCTGTCGGCCCGAGTCGAAGGTCGCGGCCAGGCGAAGACGTCGAACGTCGAGGCCGAAGTCGAGGGTGAGTCGTCACTTACGGTCGACTACAACCCCGATTTCCTCATCGACTTCCTGAAGCCCCTGAAGTCGGAGACCGTCGTCCTCGAGTTCCGCGACGCCAATTCGGCGGCCGTCCTGAAGACCGGCGCGGCCGACGAGGTCTACGTCGTGATGCCGATCACGACCAACTGACGCCGCCGACTCCTTTCGCCCCCGCGTCCGGCGGACTTCCGGCCCCTCGAAGGCCTCGTTGCAACCATTAATGCGGGGACAGCGAATGACGCGAGGACGCGAGCCGGTTCCGCTTGGTAAGCTCGTCCGCGACCTTCTGGTCCGTCGCGGAATCGGGGGCAGCGTTCCCCTCCAATCGGTCACCGAGGCGTTTCGCCAGGTGGCCGGTGAACGCCTCGCGAAGCGGGTTCGTGTCGTCGCCCTGAAGGGTGGCGAGCTCACGCTCGAGGCCGATTCCGCGGCGCTGGCATACGAACTCAAGTCCTTCGCCGGCAAGAAGCTGCTTGCCGACTTGAAGCGTCACCGGGGCGCCGAGTTCGTGACCAGCCTGAAGTTCAGAGCGGGAGCGGTCTCGGATGGCAGCGGATGACGACAACCGAGTGAAGTCGACGGAGGATGGCGCAGGCGAGTACGACTCGTCCGCGATCCAGGTGCTCGAGGGTCTCGAAGGTGTCCGTCGCCGGCCGGCGATGTACATCGGCGACACGAGCGTGGCCGGGCTGCACCATCTCGTCTTCGAGATCGTCGACAACGCGATCGACGAAGCCCTCGCGGGCCACTGCACGCGCATCAAGGTCGTCATCCACGCCGACAACACGGTGTCCGTCGAGGACAACGGCCGCGGCATCCCGACCGAGATGCACAAGGCCGAGAAGATGCCCGCGGTCGAGCTCGTGTTCACGAAGCTCCACGCCGGCGGCAAGTTCGACAGCAAGTCCTACAAGGTCTCGGGAGGTCTGCACGGCGTCGGCGCCTCGGTCGTCAACGCGTTGTCGGAGTGGCTCGAAGTCGAGATCCACCGCAAGGGCAAGATCTACCGCCAGCGCTACCAGCGCGGCGTGCGAGCGACCGAGCTCCGCGAAGTCGGCACGACCGAGAAGCGCGGCACGATCGTCCGCTTCCGACCCGACGCGCAGATCTTCGAGACGACCGAGATCATCTTCGAGACGCTGAACAAGCGCCTGCGCGAGATGTCGTTCCTGATGGGAGCGACGGGCCTCGAGATCGAGCTCGTCGACGAGCGCAAGGACAAGGCCGAGACGTTCCGCTACCCGGAAGGCCTGCGCTCGTTCGTCGAGATGCTGAACGCGTCGAAGGGCCCGATCCACAAGGACATCATCCACTTCAAGAAGAGCTGTTCGACGCGCGGCAAAGTCGGCGAATCGCATGCGGCCGAGATGACCCTCGAAGTCGCGATGCAATACAACGAGGGCTACCGCGAGGACGTCTTCTCGTTCGTCAACAACATCAACACGATCGAAGGCGGCACGCACCTCTCGGGCTTCCGTTCGGCGCTGACTCGCGTCGTCAACAACTACGCGAAGAGCCACAACCTCGCGAAGGACGAAGAACTGCCCGAGGGTGAAGACGTCCGCGAAGGCTTGGCGGCGGTCATCTCGCTGCAGCACCCCGACCCGCAGTTCGAGAGCCAGACGAAGATCAAGCTCGGCAACCGCGACGTCCAAGGCCTGGTCGAGACGATCGTCAACGACAGCCTCGGCACGTTCTTCGAAGAGAACCCCGCGATCGCGAAGGTCATCGTCAATCGAGCGATGACGGCGATGCGCGCGCGCGAAGCGGCCCGCAAGTCGCGCGATCTCGTGCGTCGCAAGGGCGCGCTCGCGTCCGGCAACTTGCCGGGCAAGCTCGCCGACTGCCAGTCGCGCGACCGCGACGAGACCGAACTGTTCCTGGTCGAGGGTGACTCCGCAGGCGGATCGGCGAAGCAAGGCCGGGATCGTCGTTTCCAAGCGATCCTGCCGTTGCGCGGCAAGATCCTGAACGTCGAGAAAGCCCGTCTCGACAAGATGCTCTCGCACCAGGAAATCACGACGATCATCGCCGCGCTCGGCACCGGGATCGGCTCGGCGACCGCGGACGACAAGGGCCTCGACCTCGAGAACCTCCGCTACGGCAAGATCATCGTGATGACGGACGCCGACGTCGACGGATCGCACATCCGGACGTTGCTGCTGACGTTCTTCTACCGGCACATGAAGCCGCTGATCGAGGCCGGTCGCGTCTACGTCGCAGCGCCGCCGCTGTACCGCCTGACGAAGGGCAAGCAGATCCGCTACGTCCACAGCGACGACGAGAAGCAACGCGTGCTGCTCGAACAAGGCCTCGACGGCGCGGTGCTCGAGACGATGACGTCGGCGACCGCGAAGAAGGTCGGTGGCGACGAACTCCGCGAACTGGCGCGCTTGCTCGAGCGCGTCGAACAAGCGGCGAGCGCCGTGCTCAAGTCCACCGATCTCGAAGCGTCGACGTACGTCCGAGCCGCACTCGAACTCGGCGCGATGCCGCACTACTACGTGCGAGTCCCCGGCGAGCCCGAGCGCTTCTTCGTCGACGAAGCGAGCCTCGACCGCTTCCTCGCGACGTTGCGCGAGAAGGCCGGCGGTCGCGAGCTCGTGATCGTTCGCGACGGGCGCATGACGCGCAGCGCCGACGTCAGCGTCGCGCAGATCGACGACCACGCCGATCTCGAACAGCATCTCGCGGCGCTCGAGCGCAGCGGCTTCTCGAAGCTCGACTTGATCGGACCGGCCGACGCGAAAGCCCAGGCGCCGTTCCGAGTGCATTTCGGGTCCAAGAACGAGCCCGTCCGCGGCTTGATCCACCTGCTCCGCGTCGTCCGCGCCGCGGCGACGGACACGATCGAGGTCCAGCGCTTCAAGGGTCTCGGCGAAATGAACCCGGACGAACTGTGGGAGACGACGCTGAATCCGGCGACGCGCCTCCTGAAGCGCGTGCGGCTCGAGGACGACGTCCTTGCCGACGGTCTGTTCTCGATCCTGATGGGCGAGGTCGTCGAACCGCGTCGCGAGTACATCGAGAAACACGCGTTGGAAGTGCGCAACCTCGACGTCTGACCTTCAGTCGCCCCCTCCCTACCGCCGAAAAGAGGGAGGACCCGAAGGCCGCGCTCCGTGTGCCCTCCGGTCACGGAATCCGTTCATGCGTACCGCGCGCAAGCTGCTCGAACGCAAACTCGTGAACGAGCGACGCCTCGGCGAAATGCTGATCGAGGAAGGTCTGCTCACCGAGGAACAGCTGAACGCGACCATGCGGGATCAGCAGGCCGGTCAGGGTCCGCTGACCGAACTCCTCGTCCAGAACGGCTTCGTCAACGAATGGGACCTGGCGAAGTGCCTCGTCTCCAAGGTTCAACTGCCGTTCATCTTCACCGAGACGTACGACATTCCGCGCGAGGCGCAGGAAGTCCTGCCCGCCGCGGTCCTGCACCAGCACCGCATCGTTCCGCTCGATCTGTTCGGCAAGACGCTGTTGCTCGCGACGACCGGGAACATCACGCAGCAGATGGTCGAGGAAATCGAGCTGTCGACGAATCACGACATCAGCCTGTACGTCGCGCTGATCTCGGACGTCCAGCTCACGCTGCGGACGAAGTTCCCGCTGGCAAAGGTCGCCGACCAGGTCTCGCAGCGCTTCGATCAGCTCTTCAAAGAGTGATCCGCGAGCGGGGAGTGATCCGAGCGGGACCCGATCAAGTCTTCGACGCGCTGTTCGACGAATCGCCGGATGCCGAGTCCGGAGGAGTCGTCGCGTCGTTCGACGGTGGTACCGGCGAGGCCGGTGCCGCCGGCGTCGTCGACGCCGAATCGGTCGGCAACGCGGTCGGACCCGCGGGGTACTTCGGCTCTCTCGCGATCGCCGCCTTCGGTGGCTCGATCTTCAAGCTCGGCCGATCGATCTCGGAGTGCAGGTCGCGCGTCAATCGTTGCGCCTGACGCTTCAACTCGCCGACCGTTCGCCCGACCTGACGCATGACGTCCGGCAGCTTGCCGCCGAACAGCAGCAGCGCGACCACGCAGATCAGGAACGCTTCCTGAAAGCCGATGTCGAGGAACGCGAGGTGGGGCACGACCATGGTCAAAGAGTAGCGAGCGCCGCGTCCGCTCCGAGCAGGGCGGTCACTTCTCCGTGTCGTCGACCCGTTGGGCCTCACCCTCGGCGAACGCGGGTTCGTCGAAGATCGGCGTCAGGTCGTAGCCGTCCGACAGAGCGGTCTGGAACCGATCGCGCTCGGCTCGACGGAAGAACGCGATCGGCGTGACGGTGAACCCGAAGCCCGACCCGATGCCGGACGTCGGCCCGCCGATGCCGAACTCGAACATCCAGTCCGCGGTCCGACGGCGCAGCACGATGCGCGTCTGCGTCCCGGTTCCTTCACCGAGATCGAACTGCTCGAGCAGCACGACCTCCCACAACCGCGTGGCTTGGTACGCGATCTCGAACGTGATCGCGCTGAGGTCCTTCGAGCGCTCGGTCGGCGTGAAGCCGTCGAGCACGAGCGTCGGACTCGTGCGGCCGCGCGATGCGTACGAGTACGACAGGCGCGTGTAGAGGTCGGGTCCCGGCTCGGTCTTGAACTCGATCTTGAACTTGTCGAACGACCCGTCGTTCCAGTTCCACAGCGCCGTCGAGCGCAACGACGAGCGACGCAGCAGATAGACGTCGAGGTCGGGGCGGTAGACGCCTTCGACGAAGAAGTCGCCGATCGTGTCCGCATCCTCGTCGCGACCGTTCTCGAAGATGAACGGTTGCTGGACGTCGAACTCGAGGAACGTGATCGACTCGGGGCCAAAGCGCGTCATGCGACGCGTCTGGTAGCGGTTGCGCACGCCGGGCACGATCGCGTTCAGCGTGTCGAAGAACTCCACGCTGTCGTACGGCACGAGCTCGGTCGAGTCGGCGGTCGACAGGAACGTGTAGCGGTGGCGCAGCGACGGCTCGACGACGTGGCGGATGCCGTGGATGTTCCAGAAGTCCGATTCGTACTCGGAGTCGGTCCGCCAGAACTGCGTCGTCACGTTGTAGCCGACGGTCATCGCTTCGCGGAACGCGCCGCCGCCGTCGATCTGCGCATCGCCGAGCCACATCGTCACGCGGTTCTCGAAGTACGGATCGATGCCGAAGATGCCGACTTCGAACGGCGCGTTCAGCCGCTCGATGTCGTCGAAGCGCAGCGCCGTCCCTTCGGCGAACACGTAATCCTCGTCGTCCTCGAAGTCCGCTTCGTCGTCGAACTCGTCGTCGTCGAACGCGTCCTCGAGATCGTCGTCGTCGGTGGCGGACCGGTTGACGAGCGCGACTTCCGAACGATGCGTCCAGTACAGGCGCGCGGGCTCGTCCATGCCGAGCGCGTCGGCGAAGTCCGGGAACTCCGTCAGGGGTCGCGAGATCACGTCGTACGTGAACTGCGGCAGGTACTGCGTCTGCGTCTGCCACGAGTTCAGCTTGAACCGCGCGAGCGCCGTCGCCGCGGAGTCGCCGTCGACCTTCTTCAGGTACGCGTACGTCTCGGGCTCCTTGTCGCTCTTGTCCTCGTCGGGGATGAACTCCTTCAGGAACCCGCGATCGCTGATGTAGTTGACCTCGGTGTCGAACTGGTAGTCGTCGGGCAGGAAGAAGCGGTTCTGGCTCTTGAAGCGTCCGCGGTTGCCGGCGGTGCCGGAGTCGGCGACCTCGGTTTCGTCTTCGCCCGAGTAGTCGTAGATCCAGAAGAACTGCGTCGAGCCGAAGTACTTCTTCTCGCCCTTGTCCGACGTCTCGTACTCGATCCCGCCGCCGAGGCCGAGGCCGCGCGCGGTGTAGAGGTTCACGTCGGCGAACCAGTTGCCCTCGAACTCGCCTTCGATGCCGAGCTCTTTGTTGAAGCGGTCGCCGGCGTCGAAGAACGTGTTGCCCCAGCGCGTCGTCGCGAACGCGCCGTACTTCGTCGAGAACCCGAACGAGTACCCGATGAGCGGGATCGGGCTCTGGTTGCCCGTGCGGATCGTGAAGTACGGAGCCGTCAGCAGCGGCACGTCGCCGAGCATGAACCGGTTGCCGTAGCCCGTCGCGCGCCCGCCGTACTCGTTGGCCTTCTGCTCGAAGACCAGGCGATCCATCTGGATCTCGTAGCCGGGCTTGCCGATCGTCGACGTCGTGTACCGCGCGTTCTCGGCTTAGTAGAGACCATCGGCGACGCCGCGGATCTCGGCCGCGCGGATGACGATCGGCGTCGGCGGGTTCTTCGGGTCGAACGGGTCGGGCTTCTCTTTCTTCTCCTTCGAGCGCACGTCGGTGAACGACGCCGATTGCAGGTCGGTGCGGATCTCGCC
>JAEUIB010000868.1 GCA_016795255.1 Planctomycetota bacterium | reverse complement strand
GCGATTGCCCGAGGACCAGGAGGCGGTCGTCCGCCTGCATCTGTTCGAGGAATTGCCGATGAGCACGGTCGCGACCCAACTCTCGATCCCCGAAGCGACGGCGTGGTACCGCTTCCGCCGCGGGGCGCAGCTCTACGCGCGTGAGCTCGAGACGGTCAACGCGACGCGCCGGAGCTCGCCGTCGCCATGAGCGAGCCCGTCGCGAACGGATCGTCGGACGAGGAACACCTCGATCGACTGTTCGGCCGCCTGCTCGAAGCGGTGCGCGACGGCCACGCGCTCGACGTCGACGCCGAGATCGCGTCGCGCCCGCATCTCGAACGCGACATCCGCGAATTGGTCGAGCTCGCGTCGAAGACCGCGGTGCGCAAAGCTCCCGCGCTGCCGAACATCCCCGGCTACGCGATCCTGCGCGAACTCGGCCGCGGCGGCATGGGAACCGTGTGGCTCGCGCGCCACGAGCGGCTCGACCGCGTCGTCGCGCTGAAGACGATCTCCGCGGCCGCCGCGCTCGGCCAGAGCGCGAAGGACCGCTTCGAGCGCGAAGTCCGCGCCGCAGCCCGATTGAGCCATCCGAACATCGTGCCGATCTTCGAGGTCGGCGACGTCGGCGGCGTGCCGTACTTCACGATGGAGGCGATCGACGGCCGCTCGCTGGGCGACGTCATCCACACGTTGCGCGCCACGAAGGTGCCGGCGTCGCGCCTGCGCGGGATCGACGTCGCGCGTGCGCTCGGCTTCGACGAGGCCGCGGCGCCCGACGCGTGGCGCCGCACGTTCATCGAAGCCGCGTGTTCGATCACGTTCGACGTCGCGGCGGCGCTGCAGCACGCGCACGAGGCCGGCCTCGTCCATCGCGACGTCAAGCCGTCGAACGTCTTGCTGAAGCGCGACGGTCGCGCCGTGCTGTCCGATTTCGGGTTGGCCCGCCGTCAGTCGGACGCGGCGATGACGCAGACCGGCGACTTCGTCGGCAGCCCGACCTACGCATCGCCCGAACAAGCCGACGCGCGCCACGACGAGGTCGACGCGCGCAGCGACGTCTACTCGCTCGGCGTCTCGCTGTACGAGCTGCTGACGCTGTCGGTGCCGTTCCAAGGCAAGACCTCGCACGAGATCCTGCGCCGCATCGTCCACGACGAGCCGCGCTCGGTGCGCTCGCTGAACCCCGCGGTGCCGAAGGACCTCGACACGATCCTGCGGACGGCGATGGAGAAGGACCGCACGCGCCGCTACGCCTCGGTCGCGGCGTTCGCCGACGATCTGCGCCGATTCCTGTCGTTCGAACCGATCGTCGCGAAGCCCGCCGGCGTCGTGCTGCGGCTCGTTCGATTCGTGCAGCGCAAGACGGCGATCAGCGCCGCGATCGCGCTCGGCGCGGCGCTCGTGCTGGCGATCCCGGTCGCGCTGTGGTGGACGAGCCGCGCCGAGCTGCGCGCGAAGGAAGCCGAACTCGCGAAGCAGGAAGCGGTGCTGAAGTTCCAGGAGGACTTGCTGCGCTCCGTCGACCCGAACCAGTCGGGGCGCGACGTCAAGGTCGCGGACGTGCTGGATCGCGCCGCGAAGGACCTCGCGACCGCGTACGCGGACCAGCCCGAGATCCACGCGCGCATCGCTTGCACCGTCGGCTCGAGCTACGAGCGCCTGTCGCTGATCGCCGAGTCCGAGCGCGTGTTGCGCGAGGCGCTCGCGGCGACGCTGCCGAAACTCGGCGACGGCCATCGCGAGATCGGACGGCTGAAGAACACGCTCGGCTGGACGCTCAGCCGCAACGGCGCGTACGACGAGGCGATCGCGACGCTGCGGTCGGCGGCGGCCACGTACGCACGCATCTTCGGACCCGAGTCGTACGAGGTCCTGTCGGTGAAGAACAACCTCGCGACGGTCCTGTGCGAGACGAGCGCGGTGCAAGAGGGCATCGCGATGCTGGCCGAGAACGTCGCGATCCGCAAACGCCGCTACGGAGCGACGAGCGCGCGCTACCAGGAGGTCCTCTACAACTACTGCGCGTCGCTGATCGAGTTCGCGCGCCACGAGGACGTCGGCAACTCGATCGAAGAACTCATCGGCGTGACCGACGCGCTGCACGGCAAGGACTCGGCGGCCGGCATCATGGCGCGCGGACTGAAGACGCAGTGGCAGATGATCCGCGAGCCCGAAGCGGCGCGCGACGCGCTGCGCGAACTGATCGAGATCTCGACGCGCGTCTACGGCGAGTTCCACAACACGACGTTGGTGTTGCGCAACGACTACGCGTTCGCGACGTACTCGATGGGCCGCGTCGACGAATCGATCGCGGCCTACGAAGAGCTGCTGCGCGTGCGCGAAGAGCACTCCGGACCGACCGATCCGCAGACGATCACGGTCCGCGGCAACCTGGCCGAGCTGTACTTGCAGACCGATCGACTCGACCTCGCGGAGACGTACGCACGCACGTGCTACGACCACCACGTGGCGAAGAGCGGTTCGCGATCGCCGAACGCCCAATCGGTCGGAGTGACGCTCGTCAACGTGCTGCTGCTGACGCAGCGGGCCGCCGAAGCCGTGCCGATCGCCGAAGAGATCGTCGCCGGACGCAAGAAGGTGATCGGGGTCCAGGCGCCGGCCACGCTGCGCTCGCTCGATCAGCTCGCGACGACGTACGCGCAGGCCGGCCGGCCGGACGACGCGCGCGCGACGTACGCCGAGATCGCGACGAACACGATGGACCGAGCGCTCGCGGACGCCCACATGAACGCGGTCGCGTCGATCGGGATCCTGTCCGTCCGCATGGACGACCAGCCCGAGGCGCGCCGCCGCTTCGACGAACTCGTCGCGTTCGTCGAGCAACTGTCCGCACCGTGGCCGCTGCCGGTGACGCGGATCGTGCTCGAGCGGGCGCGCGAGTTCCATACGAAGTTCGGCGACGAAGACTCCGCGGCGCGCGTCGATGCGCTGATCGCGTCGATCGAGTCCAACCCGGCGACGGCCGGCGACGCTTCGGGGAAGTGAACGCGACGTCGTGGATCGAAGTGCGCGATCCGGCGGTAGTCTGCGCCGGTTCCGTGGCGGACCAGGGGACGACCGATGGACATCGCCCGTGTCGGCTTGCTCGCGTCGGCGCTCGTCGCGTTCGCGCCGCAGGACCCTGCGAAATCACCGGCGGCGCAGTTGCTCGAGCAAGCCGAGGCCGCTGCGGCCAAGGGCCAGTACGGCCGCGCGATCGCGCTCTACAAGCAACTCGCGAGGGACTTCGCGCAGAGTCCCGAGGGCGCGATCGGTGAGCGTCGGTCGCAGAAGAACGCGTTCCTCGGCTGGGATTGGCTCGGTCGGACCGGGCCGTCGGCCAACCGGGTCGACGTCGTCGTCATGGGCGAAGGCTTCCGCGTCGACCAGATGTCCGACTACGACACCCTCGCGAAGATGGTCCCGCGCGAGTTCCCGCGGACCGAGGTCTTCGAGGAGTACGCCGCGTACCTCAACTTCGTGCGCGCCGCGATCGTCAGCGAGGACGACGGTGTCGACGGCAGCGGGCGCGACTACTCGACCGCCCTCGGTGCGATGGGTTCCGGCGGCATCCAAGGTCAGGTCACGGTCCAGCGTGACGCGGTCCACCGCATGCTGACGGAACTCCCCGAGCACGACGGCTTCGCGATCGTGCTGGTCAAGAACGGGTTGCTCGGCACCGGCGGCAACGGCGTGGCCGCGGTCGGTGGCCGCGACCCGAAGACGCTGATCCACGAGTGGGGCCACGCGTTCGCGAACCTGATGGACGAGTACTCGGCGAACACCGGTCACCGCGTCGACGTGCGCGGCGGGCCGAACGTGTCGTTCGTCGAGGACGAGAAGCGCGTGCCGTGGGCCCATTGGCTGGCCGAGCACGTGTCCGGCATCGGCGTCCACGAGGGCGCGAACGGGCGCGCGCAGGGCGCGTGGAAGCCGACGAACAACTGCATCATGGACGTCGGCCAAGAGTTCTGCCCGGTCTGTCGCGAGGCGATCGTGCTGCAGATCCATCGCCTCGTCGACCCGATCGACGAGGCGACGCCGGACGCCCACGCGACCGTGGACTCCGCGATCGTGCTGTCGGCGAAGACGCCGCTGCGCGAGCAGAAGCCGCTGACGTTCCGCGTGAAGACGCTGCGCCCGAAGTCCCACCCGCTGCAAGCGACGTGGTTCGTCGTCCGCGACGATCCGGGCCGGCCGACGATCGTCCCGGCGCGGACGCCGGACCGCCTCGCGCGCGGACCGCTGCCGCGCCTCGACGGCAAGCCGCGTCAGGACGGCAAGGCGAACGGCGGCGTCGATGCGTTCGTCTTCGAGCAGGAGGACTACGAACCTGGCCTGTGGCGCGTCGTCGTCCGCGTCCAGGATTCGACGCGCGTGCGCGGCGATCGCACGCCGTGGGTGCTGAAGGACGACGCGATGCTGCTCGTCACCGAACGCAGTTGGTGGATCCGCATCGATCCGTGACGGCGCTCTGCGGCGCCGGAGAACCGACCGTCAGCCGCCGAGTTCGCGCCGCAACCAGCGCCGCGCGAACGCCCAATCACGCTCGATGGAGCGCGGCGATCGACCGAGTGCGAGCGCGATCTCCTCGATGGAGAGACCGCCGAAGAACTTCAGGTTGACGATGCGCTCGAGGTCCGGATCGTGGCTCGCGAGCTTCTTCAGCGCATCTTCGAGCTCGAGCACGTCGCCGCCGCGCTCGTGGAAGCGGTCGACGAGCGCGTCGAACTCGACGTCGATCGCTCGCCCGACTTCGCGTCCGGCCCTCGCCGCGCGCGCGTGGTCGATCAGGATCTGACGCATCGCCAGCGCCGCCAGATTGAAGAAGTGCGTCCGATCCGCGATCTCGGCGGACTTGCCGTCGATCAGCCGCAGGAACGCCTCGTTGACGAGCGCCGTCGCTTGTAGCAGGTGGGACTTGCTCTGCCCGTTCATGCTGCGGCGCGCCAGCCGATGCAGCTCTTCATAGATGACCGGCAACAGCCGCGCGCCGGCCTCGCGGTCCCCGCGACGGGCCCCGCGCAGCAGGAACGTGATGTCGTCCGCGGGTTCGTCCACGATCGGTCGTCCCTGAACCTGAAACGGAGTCCACGGCGAAGTCCCCGACGTCGCCGCTCGGAACGAGCCGGCGAGCCCCTTCCCCGGGGTTCTCCTGCCACGACGTCGCGCGGGGAGGAACCGTTCCGACGGAACGATCGGAAGTCCCTCACGCGGCGGGCATTCCATGGGAGATCGTCCGACAGGTCAACGCCCCACGCCCGCGCCGCGGGCGCTCGTCCGTCCGCATTCGCCCGGAACCGGCCACTTCTGCGCCGGTCCGGAACTCGCCAAGATCGCGGTCGTCGACGGCGTTCGAGTTCGTTCGTCCATGCGCCGCCGTCGTGCCCGCCTCGGAGAGTCCCATGTCCCGCCGTCTCTGGATCTCGCTGTGTTCGCTCGTCGGTGCGATGGCCTTGACGCAGGCGGCGCCTCCCCGCCCCTACGCCGAAGTCCGCGCGGACGCCGAAGCCGCGTTCGCGCGCGGCGCGTACGCGGACGCGCGCGATCTCTACCTCGGTGTCGACCTTCCGGCGCTGGTGGCCGCCGACGCACGCTGGGTCCGCTTCCGCCGCGCCGATGCGACGTGGCGCGCCGCGGCGTCCAGCGAGAATCCCGACACGACCGACATCGACGAGGGAGTCGAGCAACTCGAAGCGTTGCTGCGCGAGACCGAACGCCCCGAGGACAAGGACACGACGTACGCCGAGATCCAGGAGTCCGTCGGCGACTTCCACTGGCAAGTTCGCCGCTACGAGAATTGGTCGGAGGCCAACGCGCACTACACGGAGGCGCTCGACGTGTGGGCCGGCTCGTCCGACTTGGGAACGGCGCGGCGGCGCTACCTCGGGCTCGTCTGGCGGATGGCCGAGCCGCGCTGGGCCGACCAGTGGTTCGAGTACGGGTACTACTCGGGGAACTGGCTCGGTCTCGACGTGCTCGAGAACGCGCTGCGCGTCGCGACCGACGCGAACGATCGGGCGCGCGTGCACTTCCTCGTCGGACAGACGCTGGCCGCGACCGGCGACGCGCCGCGCCGCGCGCGCGCGATCGAGCACTACGAGGACTCGCTCGCCGCCGGCAAGGAATCCCCGTGGTACGACGACGCGCTGTATCGCCTGGCGTGCCTGATCTGCGATTCCGGCGTGCCCGAGCTCGATGCGGTCGGACGCTGGACGATGCGCATGGACTATCCGCGCGCGCTCGAGCTGTACCGCCGCTTCGCTCGTGAGTTCCGCGCGGGCGAATCCCGCTGGTTCGACGACGTCGAGAACCGCATCGCGACGATCACGTCGCCGACGCTGTACCTGAGCACGCCGTCGCAGTTCGTCCCAGGTTCGAAGCTGCGCTTCGATCTGTCGTGGCGCAACGTCGGTCGCATCGAGCTCGCGCTGTACCCGACCGACCTGACGCGGGACGTCGTCGTCTCGGAGGAACTCCCGTCGACGTCGTTCGTGCAGTCGATCGACGTCACGAAGCTCGAACCGGTGGCCGTGTGGACGCACGACACCAACGACGACGGCAAGCACGTCCCGGGCGCCGCGACGCTGTACGTGCCGCAAACGCCAGCGCCGGGCGCGTACGTGCTCGAAGCCAAGGGCGCGGGATTGAACGCCCGCGACCTCGTGCTGATCAGCGATGCGGCGTTGACGACGCACTCGCTCGGACCCGACACGCTCGCGTGGTTCTGCGACGCGTCGAACGGCAAGCCGATCGCGGACGCGAAGCTCGTGCTGTGGCAGCGCG
>JAEUIB010000440.1 GCA_016795255.1 Planctomycetota bacterium | reverse complement strand
GACGATTCGCGAACCTAGTAGATCCCGACAAGGTGTCCGAGGCGGCGGCAGCCGCCGTATCCACAGGTGTCCGGCGAGGTCGTTTAAGCACGCCATCGTCGTTCGGTTGCGGGCGTAGCCCGCGCCAGCAGATCGTGAATCAATCCGATTGATTCGCGTTCTCGGCCTCACCAGGTGTCACTCGGCGACGGTCGTCGCCGCCCCGTTCACCAGATTCACGGCCTCTGACTCGAGCGTCAGGGGCCGACGATCAGCGACGAACACTGCGACGCGCGCCAGCCCGTGGGGCTCCACGGTTCCTGGACGATCGCCTGGAGGTAGAACGTCGCGACCACCGTCCCGCCGGGCGGGATCGTGCCGGACGTCGTCCACACGCCGTTCGAGGGGATCGGTCCGATGGACACGATGCTGACGAAGGGCGTGAGTCCGACGCAGATCGTCCCGAACGGCGACGCGAACGAACCGGGCGCGACGTCGATGAACAGGAACGCGGGCTGCGACGGCATCGCCTGCAGCGTGATCGCGAACGGAGACCCGTACTTGCCGGTGCTGTCGATCGTCAGCGCGCCGACCTGACCGGCCTTGACGCTGAGCGTCCCGCTGTTCGTGCCCGACGGCGTGTCGGCGAGCGGACTGCCGATCGCAAAGTCGGCACGGCCGTCGGAGTTCACGTCGCCGACGTCGGCGACGAACCCGCCGACGCCTTCTTGGGCCGCGCTGCCCTCGAACACGTACAGCGGTGTGAACGCGCCACCGCGGAGCACGACGACCGTGCCGGCGCCGAGGTTGCCGTTGATCTGCGCGTCGGGTGATGCGATCGCGAGGTCGCCGCGGCCGTCGGCGTCGAGGTCGCCGAGCCCCGCGACGACGCAGCCGAGTCGATCGCCGGCCGTCAGCCCATCCAGCGAGTTCAGCACCGCGCCCTGCGCGCCACTGAGGACGTACCCGCGGCCGGCGAGCGGCAGCCCGGACGGCGCCGCGCCCGGCGCTCCGACGACGACGTCGCCGAGTCCGTCCTGATCGAGGTCGAGCGTGCCGTCGACGGCGAAGCCGACGGCTTCGTTCGCGATCGGTCCGTCGAACGTCCACAGCGTCGCGCCGTTCGTCGGGTCGACCGCGCGCACCCGACCGGCACCGGTTCCCGCGAGTGGGTCGAATCCCGGACTCCCGATCAGCAGGTCGCGCTTGCCGTCTCCGTTCAGGTCGGACGTGCTCGCGATGCCGGTGCCGAGTGCGTCGAACGCCGCGAGGCCGGGAAACGTCCGCAAGGTCGCGCCGGAACCGCCGTCGATGACGAAGACCGCGCCGGCGTTCGTGATGCCGAGCGGCGTGTGCCCCGGAGCGGCGACCGCGAAATCGAGCGTGCCGTTACCGTTGACGTCGTCGAGGCTCGCCAAGCCCTCGCCGAAGCGCCCGTTCGGGCTGGTGCCCGGGATCGTGCCGAGGACCGCGAACGTCGCGCCGTGCAGGATGCGGACCGCGCCGAACTGGAGGCCGCCGCCGGCCCCCGGGACGCCGACCGCGATTTCGGCAATGCCGTCGCCGGTGACGTCGCCGATGCGCGCCAGCGCGCTGCCGAACCGCTCGAGCGCGGTGGTTCCCAGAATGGTCGTCAGCCGGATTCCGGACGAGCCCGACACGACGGCGATCTCGCCCGCGTTCGACGCGCCGCCGGGGGACGAGTTCGGGGCGCCGACCAGCAGATCGGCGACCAGGTCGCCGTTCGCGTCGCCGATCCGGATCGCGCACGCGCCGAACAGATCCCCGGCCGACAGCCCCTCGTTGGCGAACAACGTGGCCTGGGCGGCGGCCTCGGACGTGCCGAGCCCGGCCGCTAGGACGAGCGGAAGCCAGAGGGCGTGGTTCCGGTCCATGATCGAGAACGCCAACGGAGAACGTGCGTGAGCCTGCCCCCGCTGCGGGGTCGAGGCGGCATCCCCCCCGGGTGCCGTCGGGGAAACCGACGCAGAACCCGGCGCGAACGCCGTACCGACGAGTTCGAGGGACTCCGGCAGGAGTGGACGGAAGGTACGATGCCGCGCCCGACCGGGCAAGTCGCGCGCCGAACCTGGTCGCGCTGTCGGACCCGGTCGACGATCAGGAACCGCGTGTGATCGAACCGATCGAATTACGGTCTGCATCGAAGTGGTACGGACCGGTCATCGGTCTCAACGATGTCACTCTGAAGATCAAACCCGGAGTGACCGGCCTGCTCGGTCCGAACGGCGCCGGTAAGACCACGCTGATTCGGCTGGTCACCGGCCAGGCGGAGCCGAGTGCCGGCGAGGTGCTCGTGTTCGGCGAGCCGGTGTTCCGGTCGCCGGACGTGCTCGCGCGGCTCGGCTGCTGCCCGGACGTCGAGGCGATCGACGAAGAGGCGACCGGCTTCGAGTTCGTCCGCTCGTACGCGTGGTTGTCGGGGTTCTCGCGCGCGGCGGCGCGGCAGCGGGCCGATGCGCTCCTCGCCCGCGTCGGCATGACCGAGGCCGCGCATCGGGCGATCGGTTCGTACTCGAAGGGGATGCGGCAGCGCGTGAAGCTCGCGCAGGCGCTGGTGCTGGAGCCGGACATCCTCGTGCTCGACGAGCCGCTGAACGGCATGGACCCGCTGGCGCGCCGCGAGACGATCGACTTCGTGCGCAAGCTCGGCCAGGAAGGGAAGACCGTGCTGGTCTCGAGCCACGTGCTGCACGAGGTCGAAGCGATGACCGACGCCATCGCGCTGATGCATCACGGACGGATCCTGGCCGAGGGCAAGGTCCACGAGATCCGCAATCTGCTGAAGGGCTACCCGCACCAGATCGCGATCGAGTGCGCCGATCCGCACACGGTCGCGCGCCGCGTGATGAACAGCGATCACGTCGTCGGGTTGCGGTTCGAGGATCGCGAGCTGCGCATCGAGACCCGCGACGCCGAAGCTCTGTACCGGGCGATCGAGTCGCTCGTGCTCGACGAAGGGCTCGAGCTCGCGCGGATGTCGACGCGCGACGATTCGCTGGAAGCCGTGTTCGACTACCTGGTGAGGTGATCGTGGCCGTCGACGGCGTGGTTCCTCTGTCGTTCGTGCCCGCGGCGTTGCGGGTCGGTGCGCTCGCGCCGCTGCGACTGCTGCGCGGCCGGCGGCTCGTGCTGGTGCTGTTGCTCGTCAGCGTGCCGCTGATCGTGTCGGCGTTCGCGCTCGTCGTCCGGCCGCGGCTGCTCGGCGTCAACAACTTCGTGAACTTCGTCGCGCTGTTCGACCTCAGTCTGCTGTTGCCGCTCGTCGCGATGCTGTTGTCGGCGGGTGCGGTCGGCGACGACCTCGAGAACGGGACGCTGCTCTACCTGCGACTGCGACCGATGTCGCGCGCGGCGATCGTCGCCGGGCGATGGCTCGGTTGCTCGATCGCGTGCAGCGTGTTGTTCGTGCCGGCGACGATCGTGCTCTACGTCCTGCACACGGTGGCGCGGCATCCCGAACTGATGCGCGAGGAACTGCCGGTGCTGTTCGCGACCTGCGGGATCGTGGTCGCGGCGATCCTCGCGTACACGGCGTTGTTCCTCGTGTTCGCGGTGGTGTTCTTCCGCGCGATGCTGTTCGGGCTGTTCCTCGTCGTCGGCTGGGAAACGGCGGTGCTGATCCTGCCGAACAAGGCCGCGCTGTACACCGTCGGTTTCCACTCGCGCGCGCTGCTGTCGCAAGCGACGTGGGAAGGGTCGGTGATCCACACGGTCGTCGATCGCTTCCACGTGGTCGGGCTGCTGCCGACCGTCACGACCTCGATCGTGGGGTTGAGTCTCGCGACGTTCGCACTGGTCGCCGTCGCGGGATCCGTGTTCGCACGCAAGGAGTATCTGGCGACGCAGAAGGAAGGGTGACGCTCGGGCCGCTGGGCCGGATGCCCTGGCATCCAGGCAGGGGGGGGGGGGGGCCCCC
>JAEUIB010000412.1 GCA_016795255.1 Planctomycetota bacterium | reverse complement strand
TGGGGCCCGGGGGCCTACGGCCCCCGGCTCGCCTCGACGCCCGAGCAGGCGTAGGGCCATGCGGCCCGAGCCTCTACTTCCTTCTCCACCTCACGCCGTCCGGCGAATCCATCAGGACGATGCCCTTGGCTAGCAGCTCGTCGCGGATGCGGTCGGACGCCTTG
Organism: Planctomycetota bacterium; assembly: GCA_016795255.1. Taxonomy (GTDB): domain Bacteria; phylum Planctomycetota; class B15-G4; order B15-G4; family JADJEK01; genus JADJEK01. The sequence goes on along the minus strand of JAEUIB010000412.1, from coordinate 3,609 downwards.
AAGTCCTTGCGTCTGCGCGCCGCCTCGCGCTCTTGGATCTTCCGTTCGACCTCGGCTTCGAGCGACTCCTCGGCGACCGGCAGGATCCCGAGCACCTGGTCGACGTCGGTCAGGAACCCGAGCGTCGCGGCCGCGTCGCCGCGCGTCAGGTCCATCGCGTTCAGCGAGCGCATGAGGTCGAACAGCACGGCGTTCGCCTCGGCGACGTTCAAGTCCTCGTCGAGCGCCGCGACGTACCGCACGCGCGCCTCGTCGAGCGACTCGACGACCTTGACCGCCGCGACGCCCTCGGGCCCCTTGTCCGCGCGGTGCTTCAGCGAGTCGTGGAAGTTCAGCAAGCGCTCGACGCCCGCGGTCGCGCCCTTCAACGCCTCGCGCGTGAAGTTCATCGGCTGCCGGTAATGCACCGACTGCAAGTACCACCGGATCGCGACCGGCGACTCGCCCTGCGCGACGAGGTCCTTCGGGTACAGCACGTTGCCCTCGGACTTCGCCATCTTCTCGCCCTCGAGATTGAGGTGCGCGGCGTGCAGCCAGACGTTGACGAAGCGCTTACCGGTGAAGCCCTCGCTCTGCGCGATCTCGCATTCATGGTGCGGGAAGATGTTGTTCTCGCCGCCGGTGTGGATGTCGAACGTGTCGCCGAGATACGTGCGCGACATCGCCGAGCACTCGATGTGCCAGCCCGGGAAGCCCCGACCCCACGGCGCATCCCATTGCTGGATGTGGTGCGGATCGGACTTCCACAGCGCGAAGTCGCGCGGATGGCGCTTCTTCGCCATGACTTCGTCGGCCACGCGCTCGGACGCGCCGGCCTCGAGCTCGTCGCCGCGGTTGCCCGACAGCGCGCCGTACCCCGGGAAGCGCGAGACGTCGTAGTAGACCTCGTCGCCGACGCGGTACGCGATGCCCTTGTCGAGCAGCCCCTGGATGATCTCGATCATCTGCGGCACGTGCTGCGTCGCGCGCGGGTAGTGGTGGGCCCGGCGCACGCGCAGCAGATCGAGTCCGTCGAAGAACTCTTGCGTGTACATCGCCGCGAGCTGCTGCGGATCGACCTTCGCCTTGCGCGCGGCCGCCTCGAGCTTGTCCTCGCCGGCGTCGTGGACCTCGTCGCGCAGATGGCCGACGTCGGTGATGTTCATCACCTGCGTGACCTCGAACCCGCGCAGATCGAGGAAGCGGCGCAGCAGATCCGTGAAGCCGTACGCCCGGTAGTTGCCGATGTGCTGGCTCGAGTAGACCGTCGGCCCGCAGTTGTACATGCCGGCCTTGCCGGCCACGATCGGCACGAAATCCTCGAGCTTGCGCGACAGCGTGTTGTGGAAGCGGATCACGGCGGGCCCCTCGATGCGGCGCCCGGCGTGGACGCGCCGGGCGATGCTGCGGCCGGGGCGCGGTCTGCGCTCCGGCGGGATCGCGTCCCTCGCGACGCGACGCTCGCGAGGGTCGCTCACGAGACGAAAGGACCGGAAGGGGCGCGAAGCGGGCGGACTATAATCCCGCCTTTTCCGACCCGCAAGGAACGCGGGTGCGTGCAGGAGCCATGACGACCGCCTTCCAGGACCGCCAGATCGGCAATTACCGAGTGATCGAGAAACTCGGCGAGGGCGGCATGGGCACGGTCTTCCTCGCGCGCGTCGTCAAGGCGAAGCGAGGATTGCGCGCGGACTCGGAAGTCGCGCTGAAGATCCTGCACCCTCACCTCGCGAATCCCGACCTGGTCAAGCGCTTCGAGCGCGAGGGCGGCATCGGCCAGAAGCTGCGCCACCCGCGCGTCATGCGCATCCACGACGTCGGCACCGAGACCGTGAACGGCGTCGACGTCCACTTCATGGCGATGCAGCGCCTGCGTGGCCGCACGCTGCGCAGCGTGCTCGACGAGGCGAAGACGCTGCCGATCGAGCGCGTCCTCCAACTCGGCCACGAGATCGCCGACGGTCTGGCCGCGATCCACGACGCCGGCGCGGTCCATCGCGACATCAAGCCGGCGAACGTGTTCGTCGAGGACGACGGCCACGCGGTGATCGCCGACCTCGGCCTGTCGCGCCTGCTCGAGCCGAAGACCGAGATCTCGCTGCCCGGCACGTTCCTCGGCAGCATCGCGTACGCGGCCCCCGAACAGCTCGAAGGGTTCGACGTCGGACCCGAGGCCGACCTCTACGCACTCGGCGTGCTGCTCTACGAGATGGCGAGCGGCAAGAACCCGTTCCACGCCGACGACCTCAAGTCGACGATGCACGCGCACGCGAACCTCGTCGCGCCGCCGTTGTCGAAGACGGCTCCGTCCGCGACGTATCTGCTCGAACGCGTCGTGTTCGCGCTGCTCGAGAAGAAGCCCGAGCTCCGGCTGCGCCCGGCGCGCCGCGTCGCCGACATCCTGGCGGAGCGCGAGCGCTCCGAGTGGTGGCGCCAGTACGTCGCGGGCGAGACCGGGATCGAGCGTTTGTCGAAAGCTCGCCGCCAACTGAAGGTCACGCGCGTCACGCGGGTCCACGGCCGCGAGCGCGAGCTCGAGACGATCGTCGACGCGCTGCGCACCGCGACGATCGGGCGCAGCGGCCGCGTCGTCGTCGTCGCCGGCGAGGCCGGCGCGGGCAAGACCCGCCTCGTCGACGCCGCGCTCGAGGAAGCCGAGGTCGGCGCGTTCCCGACCAACGCCGTCGTGTCGCGCTTCCTCGACGTCGCGACGCCGCTGCCGTACTTCGCGCTCAACGAAGCACTGCTGTTCGCGTTCGACCTGAAGGCGATGCCGCGCGAGCAGCGCCGCGAGAAGCTGATCGACGCGCTGCGCGAGCACCTGATCGAACGCCGCGTGTTCGCCGAAGCGTTCGCCGCCCTGATCGACGATCGCGAGCCCGAGCAGGCGCTGTCGCAATTGCCGAAGGACGCGATCCCGGCGCTCTACGCCGAGGTCATCCGAACGTTGTCCATCAAGACGGCGCTCGTGCTGGTGCTCGAGAACTTGCAGTTCGCGGACGCCGCGGCGTTGAAGGTGCTCGAGTCGCTGGCGCGCGCCGTCGCGATGTTCCCGATCGCACTCGTGTTCACCGTCCGGACGTCCGGCGCCGACGTCGTCGACCCGACGCATCCGCACACCGAGTTCTTGAAGGTCGTCCAAGGCCTGCGCGATTCGGTGTGGGTCGGGCTCGATCGGCTCGCCGGGCCGGCGGTCGCCGGCATCGTCCGGGACCTCGGCGTCCCGCGTCGCGTCGAGAAAGCGCTGGCGGAGCGCCTGTACTCGGCCAGCGAAGGCAATCCTGCGTTCCTGTTCGCGCTGATCGAAGACCTCGAACGCCGCGGCCGCCTGCACGATCCGCAGCCGTCGCACCTGCGTCAATTGCCGATCCCGAACTCGATCGCCGAACTGTTGTCGCGCCGCCTCGAGGACGTCGATCCGCAAGCGCGCGCGTTCCTCGAGTTCGCGTCGGTGTTCGGCCCGCGATTCAAGATCGAGCCGGTCGTCGAAGGCCTCGGGCTCGACTTCACCGCGGCGTCGCAGATCGTGTCGCGCCTGGTCGATCGCTATCGCATGATCCGCGCGTTCGACCAGGCGTACCGGTTCGATCACCACATGCTGCGCGAGCAGGTCTACGCGCGGCTGCTACC
>JAEUIB010000405.1 GCA_016795255.1 Planctomycetota bacterium | reverse complement strand
AGGCCAGCGCGGAAGGCGGCGACGACCAAGCCCTCCGCGAGCTCGGCTACATCGGAGGGGAATGACGGGACAGTTCGGCACGCGATCGCGCTCCCGCCCGAGCATCGCGAACCATCGGCCCTGGTCGGCAGCTGCGTAACGGCGAATCCCGGATTCGTCACCGGAATCGGACGCCCACGCGTCGGACCGCGCGTGGCATGGCCGGTGCTTGGCCGATCACCGCCTCGTCGTCCCGGAGCACGCCCGTGAAGATCCCACTGATCGTCGTCGTGCTCGGAGCGCTCACGCCGTTCGTGGCATTCGCACCCCGCGCCGTGGCGCAGGAGCTGTTGCGCACGATTCCAGCCGCCGCGAACGACTTCGAGTTCGGCTTCGCCGTCGCCGGGGGCGCCGACCTCGACGGCGACGGATTCGACGACGTCGTCGTCGGCAACCCGGGTTCTCCGTCCGCGTCGTCACTCGGTGGCCGCGTCGACGTCCATTCCGGCGCGAACGGCGCGCCGCTCCACCATTGGGGATCGAGCGGCGATTTCGATCGGTTCGGCACCAGCGTGCGCTTCGGCGGCGACGTCGATGGCGACGGGATCGTCGACGTCGTGATCGGTGCCCCGCAGTTCCTGTTCGCGAGCGCGTCGCAAGGCGGCTTCGTCGAGGTCCGCTCGGGCGCGACCGGCGCGGTGCTGCACCCCGTCGCTGGTGCTATGGGCGATTGCGGGGGTTGGTCGGTCCAGGGCGGGCACGACGACGACGCCGACGGCACGCCCGACTTCGTGTTCGGCGCGAATCAGAAGCAGCTCGCGAGCCTCGCACCCGGATACGTCCGCGTCGTGTCCGGAGCGACCGGGCAAGCGCTGCTGCATCTGTCGGGTTCGATCGCGAAGGGGCAATTCGGCCACGCGGTGCGCTTCGTCGGCGACGCGAACGGCGACGGCACGACGGAGATCGCGGTGTCCGCGGCGAACGGCGGCGTGGCGCTGCCGTTCGCCGGGCACGTGTTCGTCCATGCGGGCAGCAACGGCTCGCTGCTGTGGCAGTCCTTCGGCACGACGCCGGACGAACGCTTCGCCTTCGCGCTGTGCGCGCCCGGCGATCTCGACGGCGATGGACGCGCCGATCTCGTGTTCGGCTCGCCGGGGGCCGACCTCGCGGTCAACGATCCGGGCGTCGTCACCGCGGTGCGAGGACTCGACGGCGTTCCCGTGTGGTCGCGATGGGGAAGCGCGGCGGGATTCGGATCCGGTGGCAGCGTCGGCGTGATCGGCGACGTCGATGGCGACGGGTTCGCCGACTTGGCCGCGGGCAACGAGCCCCTGCTGCCGTTCCCGCGGACGATCGACGTGCTGTCGGGACGGACCGGCGCATTGCGGTCCGCGATCGTCGATCCGTACGGTTCGAGTTCGTTCGGTCACGCGCTGGACGGTGCCGGTGACGTCAATGGCGACGGCGCACCGGAACTCGTGGTCGGCGCACCGACCGCGGGCGGACTGCTGCAACCGATCGGCGCCGTCGGACTCGTCACGTTCACGTGCGGGCTCGTCACGTCGATCGCCGCTCCATGTGCACCCGCGACGAACCACCCGATCCTCGACCTCGACGGTTGTGCAGCCGCCGCGGCGGCAATGACGCTGCGGATCTCGAACGGACCCGCGCTGGCCCCGGGCATCGTCTGTGCCAGCGTCAGCCCGCTTCCCACTCCGATCGGCAACGGCTGCACGTGGTTCGTCGGTACTCCATTCGTCACGGCCGGACCGCTGTCGTCGTCCGGCACCGGGACGTTCGACGCGCCGATCGACCTGCCGCCGCAGGCTCAACACCTGTCGTTCGTCATGCAGTCGGCGTGGGCCGACCCGAACTCGGCAACGGGCTTCGTGCTGTCCGACGCGGTGTTCGTCGCCCTTCCGTGACGGAAGTTGAATCGCTGGTTCTGGGGGGACCAGCCGATGGCGTGCCCATCCATGACCGCCCCATGACCGCCCCATGACCACCCCTTGAACCCGGACGCACGAACGAGGCGGTGCAGCCGCCGGCCTCCGCGAGCCGGCGACTCGCATCGCGTCCGGATGCCGCAGGGGCCGCGCCTTGCGGTACGAACGTCGCGGCGCGAGAACTTCGGCATGGATCGCCCGATGGTTCGCTCGCTCGAAGACTGGCCGCTCGGACAACGCAAGGCCGTCGCGCTGTGGCTGCTCGTGATCTGCGGCCTCGTGTTCCTGATGGTGCTCGTCGGCGGCTACACGCGCCTGACGAACTCGGGCTTGTCGATCGTCGACTGGAAGCCGATCCACGGCGCGATCCCGCCGCTGTCGGACGCCGACTGGGCCGAGGAGTTCGCGAAGTACCAGAGCTCGCCCGAGTACCAGCAGGTCAACGCGCACTTCACGCTCGAGCAGTTCAAGCCGATCTTCTGGACCGAGTGGTCGCATCGATTCCTCGGTCGCTTCATCGGCGTCGCGTTCGCGATCCCACTGATCGTCTTCGCCGCACGACGCGCGCTGCCGCGGCGCATGCTGCCGTGGCTCGTCGCGATCTTCGTGCTCGGCGGACTGCAGGGCGCGCTCGGCTGGTACATGGTGAAGAGCGGACTCGTGCATCGTCCCGAAGTCAGTCAGTACCGACTGACGGCGCACCTCGCGGCCGCGGTGTTGATCCTCGGCGTGACGACGTGGACGGCGCTAACGTTGCTGGCGCCGCGGCCGCCTCGCTTCGACGCGCCGGGACGCGCGGGACTCGCGCGCTTCGCGAAACTCGCGCTCGCGCTCGTCTGCGTGATGATCCTGTCCGGCGGGTTCGTGGCCGGCACCGACGCCGGGTTCCGCTGGAACACGTTCCCGGCGATGGACGGATCGCTGGTGCCGAGCGGCTTGTATCCGTCGCCGGCGGCGACCGCGCCGTTCGAGGACGAACTCACGATCCAGTGGAACCACCGCGTGTTGGCGGTGATCGTCGCCGTCGCGCTCGCGTCGTTCTGGTGGCGAGCTTCACGCCCGGCCGTGCCGACCGCGGTGCGCACCGCAGCGCACTTCGTGCTCGGCGCACTTTGCCTACAGATCGCACTCGGCATCGCGACGTTGCTGCTCGGCGTGCCGGTCGCACTCGGCGTCATGCATCAGGGCGGAG
>JAEUIB010000323.1 GCA_016795255.1 Planctomycetota bacterium | reverse complement strand
CCTGCGGCACGTCGACGAGCGTCTGCGCCGCCGCGACCGCGGGCCCCTTCCCGAGCGACTCGGGCAGCGGACGCGACGTGTCGGTGAACACGAAGTCGAGATCGCCGACGAGCACGCGATCGCCGTGCGACAGCGGCACCTCTTCGACCTTCTTGCCTTCGAGGTAGGTGCCGTTCGTCGAGCCGAGATCGCGCAGCGTCGGATGACCGTCTTCGAACACGATCTCGCAGTGGACGCCCGACACCTTCGGGTCCTTGACCGTCACGGTGTTGCCCGGCTTGCGGCCGAACGTCGTGCGCCCTTCCTTGACGACGAGCTTGTCGCCGGCGCGTTCGCCTCCGGTGAACACCAGCGCGAAGCGCGTGTCCTTCGCCGGGGCTCCGCCGCCCGACGACGACCCGGCGGACGAGGCTTCGGTCGTGAACCGCAGCACGACCGCGCCGATCTTGATCCGATCGCCCTCGGCGAGCTTCACGGTGTCGATGCGCTCGTCGTTCCGGTACGTGCCGTTCGCCGACTTCAGGTCCTTCAGCACGTAGCCGTCGCCGTCGCGGGCGACCTCGGCGTGGCGGCGCGAGGCCGCTCCGTCGTTGACGACGATCTCGTTGCCGGGCTCCCGACCGAGGCGGGTGAGATCGCCGAGCGGGTACTCCAGCGGCTCTTTCCCGCTTTCGAGGATGAGTCGGGCCATGGCGTGGTTCGCGCTCGGGTGAAAACGGCCCTTGTACCACCGGCCAGAAACCGAGACAACGCGCTTGTCCGGGGCCGGCGACGACGCGCCGCGGTGGCGTCTATGCCAAGCCAGCGCGCGAGTAACGGGTGGTCGCCACGTGCGCGCGCAGCGCGTTCATCGGCCCGCGAGGCGGGCGAACTCCGCGCGCAGAGTTTCGGCCTCTTGCGCCGCCAACGCGGCGTCGAGACCGCCGTCGGCGACGAACTTCTGCCGCAGCGCGAGGTAGTCCTCGAGCAGGTCCTGACGCAGCACCCCGACGGCGCCGAGGCGCTCGAAACTCTTGGTCCGCGTCGACGACGTGACGTTCGTGACGACGATCAGGATCGTCAGCAGCACCGCGACCCCGAGGATGATCATCGCGTTGACGCCGCGGACGCGGTCGGTGCTGCGCCGGTTCCTCGCGATCGCGTAGCCGAGCGTGACCAGCAGCACGATGCCGCCGGCCAGGATCAGCAGCGCGTCGACCCACATCGGGCCGAACGCGGCCTGCGAGTCGCTCATCAATCCGAGGCTCGACACGACGACGCCGTCGGCGATCTTGCGCGAGAAGCGCGGGTTCTTCTTGCGGTCCTGCGACTGCGGCGACGCGTCGAACGCGCCCTTCTGCGCTTCGCGGCGATTCTCGTAGACGTACGGGATCCCTTGGATCGTCCGCACGTCGTCGAACTGCCGCAGGAACGCCTGCGCCGGCGCGAACTTCCCCTTCATCAGGTCGTCGCGCAGCTTCGGGACGACCGACAGCCCCTCGGCCATCGTCGGGAACCGGCCGTTCTTCTGTTCGAACGTCTGCAGCCGGCGTTCGACCAGGTCGAGGGCTTCCTGCTGGAACTCGACCCACATGCGGTGCTGTGCACGCTCGTCCGCCCAACGTCGATCGACGATCACGCCGGTCGAGAACAGCAGACACACCAGGATGAGGAGCGCGTCGAGCGGTTTCACGGCCGCGGACTCTAGCAGCCCGTCGAACAAGTCCGCAGGCACTCGGACGGCTGCGAATGAGCGGGTCTTCGTTGCGCTTCCTCGCCGTATCTCTCCGTCGATACGCCTCGTCCGCGCGCCTCGCCCCGCTCGTTCTCGCTCGCCCGATTGCCGGCCGTCTTGTTCGACGGGCTGCTGGCAGCCCGTCCCGCCGTCGACGTCCGCATGCCGCTGGTAGAGTCTGCCGCCGCCCTCGCCGCATCGGGAGATCGTCTTGTCGACCGTGAAGTTGCTGATCGAGAGCGCCGACGGACGCGGCCGCGAGTTCGAACTCTCGCGGCCCGCGGTCATCGGCCGATCGCCTACGGCCGATGTCGTCCTCGCCGACGAGTCGTGCTCGCGGCACCATGTCCGCGTCGTGCCGGAAGGCGGCGGCTGCCGGTTCGAGGACCTCGGCTCGACGAACGGCACGTTCGTCAACGGCACGCGACAGGCGAGCGGCGTGCTCGCCGACGGTGACCGACTGCTGGTCGGCAACACGGTGTTCCGCGTGCAGCGTGCGCGACGCGATCCCGGAGCCACCGTCGTTCTCGAGCAAGCTCTGAAGGACGACGCTCGGATCGTCGAGCGCCTCGACGTCGCGCAACTCGTCGCCGGCGCCGACGGCGAGGCGGACCCGGCGCTGCTGCGCGCGCTCGAGCAATTGCTCGAGACCGGCCGTGGAACGCCGGACCTCCACGTGCTGGCGTTGGCGTTGGTCGACGCGGCGCAACGTCTGCTCGAGCCGGACCGCACCGCGATGCTCGTCCATCGTCACGACGGCGTCGACGGGCGCACTCCGATCGTCGTCAGTCGCTCGGAGCTCCGGCTCGACCCCGATCGCGCGTTCGTCCGCGAGTGCCTCGCCGAGAACAAGCTGCTGCTGCTCGAGCAGACCGGCAAGTCGAGTCAGTACGCGCTCGTCGCGCCGCTGCGTCGCGGCAACGAGCCGCTGGCGTTGCTGTACGTCGACCGCCGCAAGAAGCCGTTCACGCCCGCGCAATGCGCGCTGGCGGCGCGACTCGTCGCGTCGGGCGGCAGCTTGATGCACACCGCCGACTTGCACGAACGACTGCGCAGCGAAGTCGCGAGGCAGCAACGGCCCGACCCCGCCGACACGCGCATCGTCGGCGAGAGTCCGCCGTTGAAGGACGTGCTGCGCCACTTGCGGCGCAACGCGTCGGCGCCGGGTCCGCTGCTGTTCGTCGGCGAGACCGGCACCGGCAAGGAACTGTTCGCGCGCCATCTGCACGAGCTGTCGCCGCGCCGCAACGGCCCGTTCGTGTCGATCAACTGCTCGGCGACGCCGGATTCGCAATTGGAAGCCGAGATCCTCGGCCGCAAGCGCTCGGACGCGAAGGCCATCACCGAGGACCAGCTCGGCGCGATCGAACGCGCGCGCGGCGGGTCGTTGTTCCTCGACGAGATCGACGCGCTCGATCTCGCGAGCCAGGCTCGCCTCGCCGCGGTGTTGCGCGAACGCAGCCAGCGCGCCGACGGCGAGCCGCCGCTGGACGTCCGCTTGATCGCCGCCTCGGCGCACGACCTGGCGTCGCTGGTCCGCACCGGCGGATTCCACGAAGAGCTGCTCGCGCTGATCGCCACCGACACCGTCGTGCTCCCGCCGCTGCGCGATCGCCGCGACGACATCCCGCTGCTCGCCGACCATTTCCTGAAGCTCCACGCGAGGCGCATCAACCGACGCGCCCGCACGCTGTCGCACGACGCGTTGCGCGCGCTGTCGGCGTACCAGTGGCCGGGCAACATCCGCGAGCTGTCGAACGTCATCGAACGCGCGGTGATGCTGTCGTCGGGAGAGGAAGTCACGGCGAAGCTGTTCCCGTTCCCCCTCGATCCAGGCGACCTGGCGCTCGACAACGTCGAGAAGATCGCGATCGAGCGCGCGCTGGCGTTCTGCCACTACAAGAAGGGCGCGGCGGCGAAGGCGCTCGGCATCTCGTGGCCGACGCTGAACAAGAAGATCGCCGACTACGGCATCGAGATCCCGGAGAAGGACTGAAGCTCGCGAATCGCGGGGACTGTCCCCGCGTCTGTCCCCGCGTCTGTCCCCGCGTCTGTCCCCGCGTCTGTCCCCACAAGGACGCGAGCTCCGCTCGCGGTACGAAAAGCGAAGCGCCCCGGTCCCCCGTTCATTCCCGCGCAGTCCCGCGCGCGTTCAGTCCCGTTCGATCCCGTTCAGTCCCGTTCAGTCCCGTTCGGTCCCGTTCGGTCCCGTTCAGTCCCGTTCAGTCCCGTTCGGTCCCGCGCGCACTCCCATCCCCCCCGCGTCCCCATCAACCCAACCTCAGCACCCTCCGCAGAATCTTCCCGCTCTGCGTCTTGGGCAGCGCTCCGACGAACTCGACGCACTTCGGCGCCTTGAACGGCGCCAATCGACTCTTCACGTGCGCGATCAGTTCACTCTCCAATTGCGGTGACGCATCGACTCCGCCGCGCAGCGTGACGATCGCGCGCACGACCGCGCCGGTGCGCGCGTCGGGCTTCTCGACGGCCGCGGCTTCGAGCACGGCGGGATGGCTCTGTAGGCAGTTCTCGACCTCGAACGGGGAGATGCGGTAGCCCGAGCACTTCATGACGTCGTCGGCGCGGCCGCGGAACCACAGCACGCCGTCGTCGCCGCGCAGCACCACGTCGCCCGACCAGTACCAGCGGTCACGGAACACGCCGGCGGTCGCCTCGGGCCGGTTCCAGTACTCGCGCATCATGCCGGGATGCGACGAGCGCTCGACGCACAGCACGCCTTCCTCACCGACGCCGACTTCGCGACCCGCGTCGTCTTGCACTTGCAGCACGAGTCCGCGACCCGCGCGACCGCATGCGCCGGGCACCACCGCGCCGGAACGATTGTGGACGTAGACCATGCACTCGCTCATGCCGAGTCCGTCGAGCACTTCGATGCCGAAGCGCTCGCGCACGCGCTCGTACGTGTCCGCGGCCAACGGTTCGCCGGCCGACGTCCCGTGACGCAGTCGTCGCAGCGCTTCCGCGTGCGAATGGTCGGCCGCCGCCAGCAGCGTGCGCCAGATCGTCGGCGTCCCGACGAAGTTCGTCACGCGGTGGCGCTCGATCAGGTCGAACCACGTCGCGGCGGAGAACCGCGGTTCGCGCTCGCGATACAGGAACACCGTGACGCCCGCGCGCAACGCGTACAGGAACGTCGACGCGACCGGCAGCATCCAGCCGATCTCGGCCGGGCACGCGACGACGTCGCCGTACTGGTACTGGTGCCATTCCTCGATCAGGTAGTCGTAGCTGCGCGCGTAGCGCTGCTCGTGGACGATGCCCTTCGGATCGGCGGTCGTGCCGCTCGTGTACGCGAGGAACGCCGGATCGTCGGCGCGCGTCGCGGTCGCGACGAAGTGGTCCGACACGCGGTTCATGCACGCCGACAGCGAACGCTCGCCACGCTCCGTCGGCTCGCCGGCGTCGTCGACGATCAGCACTTCGCGCAATTCGGGACACGAACCCGACGCGGCGTCGATCTCCGCGACGAGGGCTCGCGTCGTCACGGCGCAGACCGCGCCGGAATCGGCGAGACGCATGCGCACTTCGTCGGTCTTGAACAACGTGCTGGTCGGGATGAACACCGCGCCGAGCTTCGCGCAACCGAGCGCACCGATGTAGAACGCCGGATGGTTCGGAACGCGGAACAGCACGCGATCGCCGCGCGTCACGCCTTTGCCGCGCAGCACGCGCGCGAAGCGGTTCGACAGGATCGCGAGGTCGCGATACGTCCACGACCCGGCGAATCCGCTGCTGTCCTGGAACACCAGCGCGACGCGGTCGCCGAGACCGGCCAGGACGTGACGATCGACGAGATCCTGCGCGAGGTTGTACGCCGC